>NZ_JBEHVV010000103.1:0-7062 GCF_040227395.1 Coprococcus sp. RTP21428st1_C9_RTP21428_210409 | reverse complement strand
CTATAACGTTCTTCTTGCTGTGAGCTATGTCAAGCAATTCCTGAAGCTTTGTGTTGAACTTTGCGTTGATCGCATCGTCCTCACTCACCTTGATCATATACTTGTCTTCATTTGAATTGATCGCATCCATTGTACTCATATCTTTCCTCCACATAATGTATTGTTTATTTCTTATAAAATAACTTTAAACTTTTCTATCTTTTTCCTGTCCTTGATGAGCTGCTGAACCTTCATCATGTCATTCTCGCTCTCAAGCTGCTTTTTTATGCTGGCAAGCTTTATCTTTTTCACGACCTCGGTTATGGCATTGCCAATCTCCTCCTCGGTCATGTCTATCGCCAGATCTGTCTGGAGCATGCCTGCCACCAGTCTCTGTTCCTCCACATCCTGGAATGTGTTCACAACCACAGCGGGCTCAACCTTGTGCTTCTCCCTGTACTGTGAGTACAGCTTGTCCGCTACGGTCCGGTATATTCCCGGCTCAAAGTCCGCCTCACTCACCACGCCGTCAAGTCTGGCAAACAGCTCCGGCCGGTTCACAAGCCATGTGAGCAGCAGCTTGGCGGTCTTATTATCCTTTGTCTCAGGTCTTCCCGGAGCTCCCGCGCTCTGGTCTCCCGGGAACTCTTCATAGCCCTGCTGTTCCTGGAGTCTGCGGGTCTCCCGCTCCACTATCTCCGGCTTTGCCGTGCCCGCAACACCGTAGGCATGTACCTTCGCGGCAAGGGCATCCTTGTCGATCACATATTTCCTCGCTATGGCATCGACATAATTATTTCTCTCCAGGTCGTCCTCAATATATGCCAGTTCCCTCGCTATCTGGTTCTGGAACTTGGTCAGCTCACCCGGATCGCTCTGGTCATATTCCTCAGAATATATCCTTGCAAGGAACATCATTCCGCTCTCAGCTTTCTTTATCCTCTCCTCAAATGCCTCGCTTCCAAGGTTCTGTATGAACTCATCGGGATCCTTGTACGGTCTCATATTGATGACCCTTGCGCCGACTCCGACCTCCCGGAGAATTGCTATGACCTTCTTCGTCGCCTCCACGCCTGCGCCGTCACTGTCGTACGCCAGATAAACCTCATCGGCATATCTCTTTATTATCCCAGCATGTCCAAATGTAAATGCCGTTCCAAGGGATGCCACGGCATTGTCAAATCCTGCCTGATGCATGGAGATGACATCCATATATCCCTCACAGCATATAAATCCTTTTCTCCTGCTCCGCCTTGCTATGTTCATGGCAAACAGCGTATGGCTCTTGTCGAACACCGCAGTATCACTGGTATTTATATATTTCGGTTTTCCATCGCCCATGACTCGTCCGCCAAATGCGATGACCTTGCCGTTTATATCCAGTATCGGGATCATGGCTCTGTTCCAGAACTTGTCCACACCACCTTCCTTCTCACTGATCTCAACAAGTCCCGAGCCCTTCATCTGATCATCTGTATATCCCTTGCTCTTCAGATACCTGTACAGATCATCCCTGTATATATCTGAATATCCAAGCGCAAATTTATTTATCGTCTCATCAGAGAGACCTCTTGTCTCGTGAAAATACTCATAAGCCTTCTCACCATGCTGGCTGTGCTTCAATATATAATGAAAATATGCAGCCGCAGTCTTGTTCATCTCCCTGAGCGTTATCTTATACTGCTCCCTCGACCTCTCCTGGGCGTTCATGGACTTCTCAGGGAGCTGTACTCCAGCCCTCTCCGCAAGCCTCTCCACCGCCTCCGGGAAATTGAGGTTCTCATATTCCATGACAAATGTAAACACGTTGCCACCGACTCCGCAGCCGAAGCAGTGATACATCTGTTTTTCCCTGTTGACCTTAAATGACGGAGTCTTCTCATGGTGGAACGGACAGCATGCCTCGTAATTCGCGCCCTTCTTCTTAAGGCTTGCGTAGCTTCCGATAACATCCACTATATCATTTCTTGACAAGACTTCATTTATCACGTCATCCGAATAATACAATTCGATTCCTCCTGTTTGTCAGGTATGCTCAGACCTTCCAGGACTTCGGTATATATATACTCTTAAATGTCTCTATCGCATAATTGTCTGTCATACCAGCTATGTAGTCGCACACGACTGTCTTGGGATCCTCTCCCATATATATCATCTCAACACATTCATTTGTCAGCCTGCTGGCGTCCTCAATGAAGTATTCATACAATATCCTCAGCATCTTGTCGGCCTTGAGCTCCTCGCTCTTGGCTATCGGGTTAGTGTAGAGATATCTGAACATGTATGTTCTCAGCTTCCCCAGAGCATCCCCGATCTCCGCCGACATACCGACATAATCCTTGTCCTGACTCGTATTTATCACATCATGTATGAGACAGTTCAGTCTGGTGCGGGTATTCTTCCCGAGAATGTCGGTGATATTGGTCGGAAGATCCTCCTCCTTCAATATGTTACCCCTTATCGCATCATCTATATCATGATTGACGTACGCTATCTTGTCCGCCAGTCTCACACACTGTCCCTCCAGCGTATGCGGAGTGCATGATGTCTTATGGTTTAGCATTCCGTCCCGGACCTCCCAGGTGAGATTAAGTCCCTCACCACGGTTCTCAAGACGTTCCACAACCCTTACGCTCTGAACATTGTGGCTGAAATTATTGCCCGCGCAGGCCGCAAGTGTCCGCTCACCGACATGTCCAAATGGCGTATGTCCCAGGTCATGTCCCAGCGCTATCGCCTCCGTCAGATCCTCGTTGAGCCTGAGTGATCTGGCTATCGTCCTTGCTATCTGCGACACCTCCAGAGTATGGGTCAGTCTGGTCCTGTAGTGATCATCACCCGGCGACAGAAATACCTGAGTCTTATGCTTAAGTCTCCTGAACGCCTTGCAGTGGAGTATCCTGTCCCTGTCTCTCTGGTAGACCGTTCTGAGGTCGCACTGCTCCTCCGGTCTGTCACGTCCTGTGGACTGATCACTGAACGCCGCATATCTGCTGAGCACTTCGTGCTCCCTTTTTTCCTGCTGTTCCCGTATCGTCATAGAATCTCTCCTATCACATGATCAATATTTCTTACCACACATTTTTATTATTCTCCGTTTTTTCTCAAAATCCTTTTTTATTTTTCAAATTTTCTGAGGAAAGAATGACATGATAGTAAGTATAGTGATATACTTATCTAAGATTTTTGAGGTGAATGACATGTTTGATTTTGAAGAAGAACTTAAGAAGCTCCCCCATGTCCCAGGAGTATATCTCATGCACGATTCGGGGGATCATATTATATATGTAGGAAAAGCCATAGATCTGTACAACAGAGTACATCAGTATTTCCAGACCGGCTACAAGAAATCCCCGAAGATTCAGAAGATGGTATCCCATATTGCATGGTTTGAATATATTGTCTGCGGTTCAGAGATCGAGGCTCTCGTTCTAGAGTGCAACCTTATAAAGGAGCACAGACCGCATTACAACACCATGCTCACGGATGACAAGGGTTATCCCTATATCCGCATTACTGTGGAGGAGGATTACCCGCGCATACTGTACAGCCATCAGATGAAACGGGATCACTCCAAATATTTCGGCCCATACACCAATTCCAAAGCGGTGAAGGATATCATAGAGCTACTGAAAAAGCTGTATCACATCAGGAGCTGCAACAAGGTTCTGCCAAGGGATATGGGCCTTGAAAGGCCCTGCCTGTATCACCAGATAAAGCAGTGCATGGCGCCCTGTCAGGGATATATCTCCAAGGAGGATTACAACAAAAATGTCCAGGATGCCATAAGCTTTCTGAACGGCAACCACGGTCATGTGATCAGGGATCTCGAAAAGCAGATGAAGGAGCTGTCCGAGGATATGGAATTTGAACAGGCCGCCGAGATCAGGGATCTGATAAAGAGCATCCATCACATTGAGTCCACCCAGAGAGTCGGTGACACAAGCGCAGACGACAGGGATGTGATCGCCATGGCCACCGATCTTGGAAATGAGTGTGTCATATCCATATTCTTCATAAGATCCGGCAAGATGATCGGCAGGGAACACTACCACATGAGCGGCGTAAATGCTGAGGCTTACAGCACGATAATGGAGTCTTTTCTCAAGCAATACTACGCTTCCACTCCATATCTGCCAAAGGAGATCATTATCGAGCAACAGATTGAGGACTACAAGGTCATCGAGGAATATCTGAGCGCCCGCCGGGGAAGTCAGGTACACATCATTGTTCCCCAGAAGGGAGACAAGCAGAAGCTTCTCAAGCTGGCAAAGGACAATGCTTTTCTGGTCATGAACCAGGATGCCTACAAGCTCAAGCGTGAAAAGGAGCGCACTGAGGGTGCGGCAAATGAGCTGGCACAGCTTATCGGAGTTTCATCCGCAAGACGCCTTGAAGCATTTGATATATCGCATATAAGCGGCTATCACTCCGTGGCATCCATGGTGGTATTTGAAAACGGACGCGCCAAGAAGAATGACTACAGAAAGTTCAAGCTCAGGACCATAGACGGGCCGGATGACTACGCAAGCATGAGGGAGGTACTCACAAGAAGGTTCACAGACGAGCGGTTTAATATCTACCCTGATGTACTCATGATGGATGGCGGCCGGGGTCAGGTCAACATAGCTCTGGAGGTTCTTGACGAGCTTGGTCTCAACATCCCGGTATGCGGAATGGTAAAGGATGACCACCACAGAACCAGAGGACTCTATTACAACAACAAGGAGATAGATTTCCCTGCAAATACACAGGCCTTCAACATGATAACAAGACTTCAGGATGAGGCCCACAGATTTGCAATCGAGTACCACAGAAGTCTCAGAAGCAAATCCCAGATCCACTCAGTTCTGGACGATATTGAGGGCATCGGTCCGGCAAGGAGAAAGGCTCTTCTGGCATACTTCAAGGACATAGACAAGATCCGTGCCGCCAGCATTGCTGATCTCGAGATCCCGCAGGGAATGAACAAGACTGCAGCCACTGCGGTATATAATTTTTTCCACAACGATAAACAGAAGTAACGAGGATTTTATGATGGAATACAACTTTTTTGCACTTATATCACGAATGAAATATATTGACAGATGGGCACTCATGAGGAACAACCGCGAGGAGAATCTGTGTGAGCACTGCCTGGAGGTGAGCATGATAGCCCACGCACTGGCAACCATCGGCAATGTACGCTACGGCAAGACTCTGAACGCCGAGAGAGCTGCACTCATAGGTCTCTATCACGATGCATCGGAGATCATCACCGGTGACATGCCGACCCCGGTGAAATACTACAACGATGATATCAAGACAGCCTTCAAGGATGTGGAAGATATCGCATGCCACACACTTCTTGACAAGCTGCCGGGCGATCTCAGACCAGCCTATGAACCGATATTTTTTAAGGATGCCGACGACGAGAACGATGTATATCTCTGGAAGCTCGTCAAGGCGGCTGACAAGCTGTCCGCCCTGATCAAATGCATGGAGGAGACAGGATCGGGAAATACCGAGTTCTCCAGTGCCATGGGTACGATCATGAATTCCGTGTCACAGATGGCTGAGACTTATCCTGAGGTAAACGACTTCGTGTGCGAGTTTTTACCGGCATACGGCAAGACCCTGGACGATCTTCAGCAGATATAATCTAAAGCAGATATAGAAAAAAGAGAAGCCGGAGCTTTTTGCCAGCCCCGGCTTCTCTTTTTTTGATCTTATTATTGTTATAATTTTATTCCTGTTCAACATTTTGTTCAGCATTTTCAACTCTGTTGAATATATCCATGAACTCCTGGCCTGTTATCGACTCCTTCTCTATCAGATACTGTGCGATGGCATCCAACGCATTCATGTGCTCTGAGAGAAGCTTCTTGGCCTCATCATATGCCTTCTTGAGCTGATTCCTAATCTCCTCATCGACCTTTGCAGCAGTCTTATCTGAACACTGAAGCACTGCATTTCTGTCGAGATATTTTCCCTGAACAGTCTCAAGCTGCATGAGTCCGAACTTGTCTGACATTCCGTACATGGTTATCATCGCTCTCACTGTCTTGGTCGCCTGCTCTATATCATTTGCCGCGCCGGTGGTCACTGACTCGAATTTCAATTCCTCTGCAGCTCTTCCGCCGAGGGTCGTCACAATGTTCGCCTCAAGCTCAGCCTTGGTCTCCATATACTTCTCTTCCTCAAGCACCTGCCATACATATCCCAGAGAACCCATCGTTCTAGGAACTATTGTAATTCTCTGAACAGGCTCAGTGTGCTTCTGGAGAGCAACCAGAAGAGCATGTCCAACTTCATGATATGCAACGACCTTCTTCTCCTGGTCGCCGAGCAGCTTGCCCTTCTTCTCTTTTCCTGCAAATACAAGCTCCACCGCACCAATCAGATCAGCCTGTGAAACCATGCTCCTTCCGGATCTGACCGCAGTGAGCGCCGCCTCATTTATTATGTTGGCGAGATCTGCTCCAACCGCACCTGCTGTGGCAAGCGCAAGCTCACGGAGATCCACAGTCTCATCCATCTTGACATTTCTGGAGTGTACCTTCAGCGTGTCTATTCTACCCTGAAGATCCGGCTTCTCAACTATTACTCTTCTGTCAAATCTTCCCGGTCTCAGGAGTGCCTTGTCAAGTGTCTCCGGCCTGTTGGTCGCAGCCAGTATCACTATTCCCTTGGATGTGTCAAATCCATCCATCTCGGCAAGAAGCTGGTTCAGTGTCTGTTCTCTCTCCGAATCACCGCCCCTCACGCTGTCTCTGCTCTGGCCTATGGCATCTATCTCGTCTATGAATATTATACAAGGAGCCATCTCAGATGCCTGTTTGAACAGGTCTCTGACTCTCGATGCTCCGACTCCCACGTACATCTCCACGAAGCTTGATCCCGACATGGAGAAAAATGGCACGTTTGCCTCTCCGGCAACAGCCTTTGCCAGAAGTGTCTTTCCGGTTCCCGGAGGGCCGACCAGCAGTGCTCCCTTTGGAAGCTTTGCACCTATAGCCATATACTTCTTAGGGTTGTGAAGGAAGTCGACCATCTCAGTCAGGGATTCCTTTGCCTCATCCTCTCCTGCAACATCTGCAAATG
>NZ_JBEHVV010000102.1:0-7194 GCF_040227395.1 Coprococcus sp. RTP21428st1_C9_RTP21428_210409 | reverse complement strand
GGATAAGACAGAGGGCGTACCTGGGATATGACAGGTCGCAGGATGATGACGATGATGATGAGTATGTGTATGTGGCTGAGAATGGTTCGGTGTACCACAACTCGCGGAGCTGTTACCATATCAGGATATCTGTGAGAAGCGTGAGTGGGGAGGTTCTGGATGACAGATATTCCGGGCTTTCGGCGTGCAGGATCTGTGGAAGATATAAAAGCAATGGTGTGATCTATGTCACTGAACAGGGAGACAAATATCACTATTCGCTGGGCTGCTCCGGCTTGAAGCGGACGATATACAGAAAGAAAAAGTCAGAGTGCGGGGGACTTCCTCAGTGCTCTGAGTGCGGGAAAAGATAGGAGAAGAGAAGAAAAGACAGGAGGAGTCAGATATATGGATGACAATGGATCTATAGTTCTGGAGATGTGCCTGATAACACCGATACTTGTGTGTGCCGTGTTTGTGGTGATGAACATGTTGTTTATAGCGTTTAACCATGCGGCGGCATCGGGGGAGGCATATCTGGTACTGTACAACCGAGAGGAATACAGGATCAATGAGAGTGGTGAGGGGGATACGGACAGTGCAGAGAAAGCGATGTCCACAAATGTATCCGAGACCGTGATATGTGCCGATGGTGTGAATGCGGAAATGGCCATGAATGGGAAGAATCTGGTTGCGGAGATAACTTACAGAGAGTCATTTCCGGGGATACAGATATTGATAGATGACGGCAGATGTGACAGAAAGACTGCGGCCAGACAGGAGATAAGGGATGTAGGAAATGAACTTAGGAGGTGGCAGGAATATGGTAAGTTATTGCCAGGTAGAGGGAATTAACACTTTTTTTGTGGTGGAGGTCAGTGCAGCAGCCATAAATTCCTATGAGACGGACATGCTGTACAATAATTTTGTCGAGGGAATAATACAGCCGGAATTCAGGGCCATCAACGGAGATATGTTCATATACTGCAAAATAAATGGCATGAAGAGCCTGGACGATATATCTGACAGGGGGATAATGTCCATGGAGCAGGCTGTTGCTCTCATAAGATCGTTGTGCAGTGTGGTCATGGAGACGGGAGAATACATGCTTGAGCCGGACAATCTTCTGATAGAATCCGACAAGATATTTTACTCGGATGCAGAGAAGAGTTTCAGATACGTGTATGTGCCGGGACAGGGAACGGATGTCAGAATGGGAATAAAGAATCTTGTGGAGAAGATCATAAAGAGGGTAGATCACAGGGACACTGAGCTTGTGGATTTTATGTATGAGATATATGACATGGTGGTGTCGGCAAATTATGACATGGAGCGGATGCAGAAATATGTGGATGAGGTCTCTGCCCGTGAGCAGGAAAAATGCTGCTCCGGCAATAGAAAAAGAAATGTGGAATCTTTGGCTGCGGCCCGTGAGCAGGAGCTTTTGATGGATGAGGTGTTCGGAACGGATCAAAGCAGTGCGGCGGCGTTGACGATACCGACAACGGAGAAAAACAAATATGATAGGATATTTTTCATACTCATAGGATTTACTGTGGCGGCATTTACGGGAATAGCGGCTGTTCAATTTTATATACAGGGGCATGCGGCGGATGTGAGATTTATAATGCTGGCACTCATCGTGCTGTCCGTGGAGTTATTTGTCTATGTGGAGATGAAGAGGAAGCTGTCTGCTGCTGAGGATGAACGGCGGGGACAGGAGGGCGTGGAGTGCTCAGAGCTGCGATATGCGGAGGAAGATGAAAACAGAAGACCTAAAAAACAGAATGTTGATGCATTGGAACATGTAAGTTTGGCTGACGAAATACCTGGCGATACCACGGTGCTTGGCTCGGAGGATGACTGTACAACCCTGCTTACACAGCATAATCTCGATGGCAGAGAGTCCGCACAGGAGCAGAGACTGTCTGTGAGACTGATCGAAGACGGAGGCATTGTGGCTACTGAATTTCCGGTGACGCCGGAGGGAGTTGTATTGGGGCGGGACAGACGACAGGCGGATCAGGTTATAGAGGATATCAGCGTCAGTAGAAGGCACATAAGGATATACGAGGATGCAGAGAAGATCTATGTCGAAGATCTTGATTCCACAAATGGAACTGTCATAAATGGGATCAGGCTTCCGGCGGGCAGGAGCTGGCAGCTTGCGGACAGAGATGTTCTGTGTATAGGCACCAGGCAATACCATATTCAAATATTGCTTATCTGATTGATATAAAATGTAAATTCAGATATAATAGTCTGTATGAGTTTTATGATACAAAGGTAGGTATTGGTGATGTCGTATGTAGCTTTATATAGAAAATGGAGACCTGATACTTTTGACGAGGTAAAGGGGCAGGATCATATAGTTACCACTCTTAGAAACCAGATTAAGAATGATAGACTTGGTCATGCCTTTTTATTTTGCGGTACGAGAGGAACAGGTAAGACTTCGATCGCCAAGATATTTGCCAAGGCATGTAACTGTGAGCATCCGGTGGACGGAAGCCCATGTAATGAATGTGCAAGTTGCAGAGCCATATCGGATGGATCATCGCTTAATGTCATTGAGATAGATGCAGCCTCCAACAATGGTGTTGACAATATAAGGCAGATAAGGGAGGAGGTAGCATATCCTCCTACTGAGGGCAAGTATAAGGTATACATCATAGATGAGGTTCATATGTTGTCCCCGGGAGCGTTCAACGCTCTGTTAAAGACTCTCGAGGAGCCGCCATCATATGTAATATTCATACTGGCTACCACGGAGTCCCACAAGATACCTATAACCATATCGTCAAGGTGTCAGAAGTACGACTTCAGACGTATCCCGGTGGATGTCATCTCGGATCGACTGGAGGATCTTATGAACAGGGAGGGACTTGATGCGGATAAGAAGGCGATAGATTATATCGCAAAGTCCGGTGATGGTTCCATGAGAGATGCCTTGTCTATTCTGGATCAGTGCGTTGCATTCAATCTCGGACAGAAGCTTACATATGATAATGTGCTTGAGACCATAGGAGCTGTGGACATAGATACATTTGCAAGACTTCTGGAGTGCGTGCTGGAATCTGATGTTGAACATGCAATAGATGTGGTTGACGAAGTTGTGTGGCAGGGACGTGAGCTTGGCCGTTTCGTAAATGAATTTACATGGTTTCTCAGGAACATACTCGTTGTCAAGCTGTCCTCGGCGGAGGGCGACAGATTGGATATGACCAAGGAGAATTTGGAACGCATAAGAGAGATATCCGGTCATATGGAGGAGAGCACCATAGTAAGATATATAAACGTGTTCTCGGATACAGCCGCCAGCATCAAGTATTCCTCACAGAAGAGGATAGTGCTTGAGATGGCTGTCATAAAGCTGTGCAGACCACAGATGGAGGTTGATACCACAAGTCTGATTGAGAGGGTAAGGATGCTTGAGAAGAAGCTTGATGACCTTGAGGCAAATGGCATACAGGCTGCGCCAGTTCAAAGTGCTGCCCCCGTAAGCCCGGCTGACGATGTGATAGATCAGAAGGGCATGAAGGAATATCAGGACAAGCTGGCAATGGAGCTTCCAAAGGCAGAGTTCGAGGATCTGCAGAGAGCTGCGGAGAACTGGAATGATATACTGGAGAAGCTGTCGGTTCCTGCGAGAAGATATCTCAAGAGAAATGATGCTGATCCGGCCATAAGGACGAAGCTCATACTGTCCGATGATCACAGAAGACTTCTGCTCATGATCCCGCTGACGGATGACGATATGCCGAAGTTATACTTTGACAAGCCTGAGAATGTGGAGCATGTGAAGAGTGTGATCGAGGAATATCTTGGAAGAGAGATTGAATTTGAGATACTTTGTACAAGGAATTCCCACAGTGATAATGGAAGGCTTGAGACGGAGAATATACTGAACCTGAACAAGATCAACTTTCCAATAGATAAGAAATGATGATATCATATTATAAATTATTTAATCAGAATAAGGAGGACTATTGTAATGGCTAAGAGAGGCGGTTTCCCAGGAGGTATGATGCCTGGTAATATGAACAATCTTATGAAGCAGGCACAGAAGATGCAGAAGCAGATGGAGGAGACAACTAAGACACTTGAGGATAAGGTGTATGAGTCATCTGTAGGTGGAGGAGTTGTCACTGCAAAGGTGTCAGGTAAGAAGGAACTCATGGAGATCAAGCTTGATCCTGAGGTTGTTGATCCTGATGATATAGAGACACTTGAGGATCTTATCATATCGGCTGTGAACGAGGCACTGAGAGCACAGGAGGATGACTACAATAGCAGTATGGGCAAGATCTCAGGTGGAATGGGACTTGGAGGATTGCCGTTCTAATGGAAGTTTATGGAGGAGAAGTAAACAGACTTATAGAAGAGCTGGGAAGACTCCCGGGAATAGGCTCCAAGACGGCTCAGAGACTGGCGTTTCACATAATCAGTATGCCTGAGGAGAGGGCGCTGGCGTTATCCGATGCCATTGTGAATGCAAAGAAGAACATAAAATACTGCAGTTGTTGCTACACGATAACTGACAGGGAGGTATGTCCTATATGCAGTTCACCAAACAGGAATCACAAGGTGATAATGGTGGTGGAGACCCCGAGGGATCTGGCGGCATATGAGAGAACAGGACAGTTTGATGGTGTTTACCATGTGCTCCACGGAGTTATAAATCCTGCCCTGGGTATCGGCCCAGCGGATATCAGGATATCCGAGCTCATGAGAAGGCTTCAGAATGAAGATGTGGATGAGCTCATAATCGCTACAGGTTCAGGCCCGGAGGGTGAGGCGACTGCGATGTATATATCAAAGCTTGTGAAGCCGGCTGGTATCAAGGTCAGCCGTATAGCAAGCGGTGTGCCTGTAGGCGGAGATCTGGAGTGTATAGATGAGGTTACGCTTCTGAGGGCTCTTGAGGGAAGAGTATACTTATAATGTATACAGACAGTCTGTGTACATAAGAAAAATAAAAGAAAGAGGTGCAGAGTATGTTAAGAGTAGGTTTTTTGACTAGTGGTGGTGACTGTCAGGCATTAAATGCAACTATGCGCGGAATCGCAAAGGGTCTGTATGAATTGTTTGACGAGGTTGAGATCTATGGATTCCTTGAGGGTTACAAGGGACTCATAAGAGGCAACTATATCAAGATGAAGCCGGCTGATTTCTCAGGTATTATCAACAAGGGTGGAACGATCCTCGGCAGTTCAAGACAGCCATTCAAGCTCATGGGAGAGCCAACTGAGGATGGTCTGGACAAGGTAAAGTCCATGAAGGATACCTATAAGAAGCTGAAGCTGGATTGCCTGTGCGTTTTAGGTGGAAATGGTTCACAGAAGACCGCAAATCTCCTCAGTGAGGAGGGACTCAATGTCATCGGTCTGCCAAAGACCATAGACAATGATCTGTGGGGAACTGACATGACATTTGGTTTCCAGAGTGCTGTTGATATAGCGACCCAGACAATAGACTGTATCCACACAACCGCTGCATCGCATAACAGAATCTTTATCGTTGAGATTATGGGCCACAAGGTTGGCTGGATAACTCTCCACGCCGGAATCGCCGGTGGCGCAGATGTGATCCTGCTCCCGGAGATCCCATACGATATCGATAAGGTATATAAGGCTATAGACAAGAGAACAAAGGACAACAAGGGCTTCACGATAGTTGCAGTTGCCGAAGGTGCTATTCCGAAGGAGATCGCAGAGCTTCCAAAGAAGAAGAGAAAAGAAGCGATAGCCAACAATCCATATCCATCAGTTGCGTATGAGCTGGCTGATAAGCTCAAGGCGTACACAACACAGGATATAAGAATAGCAATACCTGGACATACCCAGAGAGGTGGAAGTCCGGATGCATATGACAGAGTCATATCATCAAGATTTGGAGCAAAGGCAGCAGAGCTCATAAAGGCAAAGGATTTTGGAAAGCTTGTTGTATTCCTTGACAACAAGGTTACAGCTATCCCACTCTCAGAGAGTGCAGGAAAGCTCAAATACGTATCTCCTGATGACGACATCATCAGCGAGGCAAGAACACTTGGCATCTCATTCGGAGACAGATAAAGTAAGCTCTGAAAAAAGTAACAGAGATATTCACACATTCTCCCCATCTGCATATCTATGTAATAGACACACAACAATGCAGATAGGGAGATTTGTATGAGTGAAGAATTTAAGTATATTCCTTACAGCCCGGACGATGAAAACCTCAGGGGGCTTATAAGGGATGGAAATGTCTATAATATCAAGACACCTGTGATACCCGGTATGGGTGAGACTGGTGGATACAGTATGAGTTCGACAGGAATCATGCTTCCTGACTGTGATGATGGGACAGATGAAATGATGAGGGATATTGAGTACATGAAGGAGATGTACCCGGAAGAACTCCGAAAGGTCAGTATGGCCGTGGAGGAGGAGTGTGACAAGCTCGAGTATGAGGGCAGTCCGATGCTTGTTCAATATCCTGACAGAGAAGAGATGCGCCGTGTTGCGCGAAGGGTGTACGATGATCTGAGCGAAAGTGGGCAGATATCGGAGGATTGTTATGCAGGAATGGCTTCGGCAGGTGAAGCTTCGTACGAGGAACCGCCATATGTTCCAGAGGGACCCGGATGCGCCAATTGTGTTATGAGAAATATAATCGAACTGCTTGTGTGCAATGAATTCTGTATGAGACGCGACAGGCATAGAAGACGTAGAAGAAGGTTTTATTAAGTGAAGAAGAAAATAAATGTACTTGTAAGAATACTTGTGATGGCAGCAATATTTGTGGTCACAATATATTTGGTCAATATATTTCAGAATAGAAGTTACAAGAATCTGGCTGCGGAGATGAAGGATGCAAAGCTGCCATTAGCTTATGTGTGCTATGGCGATTCGCTTCTCAATTGTATGCATGGTTATACAGGGGAGGTCGACCTCACACTTCTCAGGGACTCTGTGACGCCGATAGATGAGAATAAGAATCTTGAGATAATGGTGGAGAATGATGCATTTAAGGATGCGTCGTATTCGTATGAGATCAGGTCGATATCCGGAGATTCCCTTATAGAGAAGGGTGATCTGGAGGCGGCCTCGGGAACTGATGGCTACGATGTGCTTGATATAAGTGCGAGAATGGATCTCAAGCAGGATATGGAGTATATGCTGGTTGTCAAGCTTAAGAGCGGTGATGGCAGGAGTGCTTCATACTATACCAGAG
>NZ_JBEHVV010000101.1:0-7305 GCF_040227395.1 Coprococcus sp. RTP21428st1_C9_RTP21428_210409 | reverse complement strand
CCATCATTCCAATGACTTGCTGCATATTGTAACGCTGCTTCAGCGTTATATCCAGCAGCCTCTACTTTATCAGCTTTCTTTCCTGGCATAAATGGTACTAACGTAACAATCATCACGGCTGCCATTATCATGCTAATCCATCTTTTTTTCCGTAGCGAAATACCTTTATTCCACTTTTCATTCATACTCATAAATTTTCCTCCTCTTCCTACAAACTACTCAAGAAAAACACAATCTTCATTATTTGCCAAGTGCATCCCCCCATTTTTCTTTTGCTAATATCCTATTGCTTTTCATTTTAACGGAATGCCCGTTAAAAGTCAATTTCAATGAACATTTGTAATATATTTTATAGAAGTATATTTTTTTAGTAACTTAGGAGTACCTAATGCATTATTATGAAATAATTAAATCACTTCGTGAAGATAATGACCTTAACCAGACTCAGGTTGCAAATATAATACATGTTGCGCAGACAACATATTCTGACTACGAAAAAGGCAAAGTTCGCATGCCGATTGAATGTCTTATCGAACTTGCCAGGTATTACAACGTTGATATGAATTACATAACTGGTGTTTCTAGCTGCAAACAGCCATTTCCCATAAAAAAATAAGACACTGACCAACATCATTTTGATCAGTGTCTTATTTTTATTTACGAGTAAAACCTACGAACGATAATCCCCATTGATCTTCACGTAATCATATGTCAGGTCACAGCCCCATGCCTTGGCTGTAACATCGCCGATTCCGAGATCTATGTTGATGTGGATTTCATCTGAGCTCAATACCTTGGCTGCCTTCTCCTCTGAGAATGGTACGCCTGCGCCGTTGCGGCATACTGGAACCACGCCAAATTCTGACTCAAGATCTACTGCAACCTTATCTATATCAAAGTCTGCCTCCGCATATCCGATAGCACAGAGGATACGTCCCCAGTTGGCATCCTCGCCGAACATAGCGCACTTTGTAAGTGGGGAGCGGATAACGCTCTTTGCAACTATGATGGCTGTGTCAAGGTCAGGTGCTCCTGCAACTGTGCACTCGATCATCTTGGTTGCGCCCTCGCCGTCTGATGCAAGCATCATGGTCATGCACTCCATAACTATATAGAGGGCCTTCTTGAACTTCTCATAAGCTTCGTTCTCCGTGTCGATGAGCTTGTTGCCAGCAAGGCCATTTGCCATGACTGTCAGGGTATCATTTGTGGACTGGTCTCCATCTACTGAGAGACAGTTGTAAGTAACCTTTACGATCTCTGAGAGCGCCTTCTGGATCAGCTCTGATGTAATGGCTATGTCTGATGTGATGAAGTTAAGCGTTGTAGCCATGTTTGGATGGATCATTCCGCTTCCCTTTGCCATACCTCCGAGGGTGCATGTCACTCCGTCTATGTCAAACTGGACAGCAACCTGCTTGTCAACTGTGTCTGTGGTCATGATAGCATTTGCAGCCTTGTCGTTGCCGTCTGCTGTGAGACCGTCTGCAAGTTCTTTCATATGCTCCTCAAATGGCTCGATAGGGATGATCTGTCCGATGACACCTGTTGAAGCATTGATGACAAGGTTCACATCTATACCCAGGGCATCCGCTGCAAGCTGGGATATCTTCTCAGCCTTCTCTATTCCATCCGCGTTGCATGTGTTGGCATTCTTGGAGTTCACAATGACTGCCTGTGCCTTGTTGCCAGATTTCTTCAGGTGTTCCTTGGTAACTGTGACCGGTGCGCCCTTCACCTTGTTCTGTGTATACACGCCTGCTGCCACACATGGCACCTCTGAAAATACCATTCCGAGATCATTCTTGTTCTTGTCAGGGTTCAGTCCACAGTTAAGTCCATTTGCCGTGAAACCCTTGGCCGCGCACACGCCACCGTCTACATATGTATAACCGTCATATATCTTCTTGTTCATAGTAATCCAATCCCTTCTAAAATGTATTTTAACCAATCTTCATCAATTGGATGCCAACTTAATGTTCGCAGCAAATTGATACATCCTATCTATTCACCCACGCAAGGAACTTGTCCAGTCTACCCATGGTCTTGTCTTTTCCTATCACGTTCATGATCGTAAACAGGTCAGGTGAGTTCTGCTTGCCTGTGATGGCAACTCTGACTATAGTACATACATCTGTGATGCTTCCCTTGTATCCGTCAGGATTCTGCTTGTACTCCTTGACATTTGGACAGTAGCCGATCTTCTCGCCCATGACCTTCATGCTTGAGAACCAGTCCTCTGAGTCAAGGAAGAGATCCTTCTTGTACTCCTCGATAACCTCTGTGATCATCTCCGGTGTGTACTTCTCGTCTATCTCATACTGGAGATCCAGCTCGTCCTCGGGAGTGTACAGATAACCGAACATAGCGCGCAGATCTGACCATTTGCCGACATCCTTGCGAACCTTCTTACCTGACATCTTCCACAAATTGATGGTCTTCATGAAGCCGTCCTTATCCTGTGTGCCAAATGTGTATATGTTCTCGTCATGCTCCTTTGCCCACTCCATGATGAGGTCGTAACACTCCTCGGCTGTGAGCTTTGAGATCATCTCCTTGCTGACATCATTGAGCTTCACCATGTCAAAAAGTGCGCCGCTGACAGGCATCTTCTTGAGTGATAATGTAAAGTCGTCTATTGTCTTGTCTGCATGTGCTGCATGCCACTCTTCGTAGTTGGAGTTTGCTATTGTCATAAGGTACTCAAGCACGCTGACTGATGGGAATCCCTGCTCTGCATAGAAGCCAACCGCAGCCTCCGGGTCCTTTCTCTTGCTGAGCTTTCTCTTTCTCTGGTGCTCGCCCTCCTCGTCCACTGTAACCTCAAGCTTCATGATAGGTGCGATGTGCGCATACTTTGGAAGCGCAAATCCACACAGATCAAAGAGCTGCTTGTGAAGTGGATATGATGCAAGCCACTCGTCACCTCTGATGACAAGATTTGTCCTCATGAAATGATCGTCAACTGCATGTGCAAAATGGTATGTAGGTATTCCGTCTGACTTCAGAAGTACCACATCCATGATATTCTCAGGCATCTCAATCTTGCCCCTGATAGGATCGCTGTAGATAACAGTCTTTCCTGCCTCGCCCGGACTCTTGAGTCTCACAACATATGGCTCGCCCGCTGCAAGCTTCTCCTCTATCTGCTCGTATGTCAGATTTCTTCCTACTGCATACTCGCCGTAATATCCTATGTCAACCTTTGCAGCCTCCTGCTTTGCCCTGATCTCATCAAGCTCCTCGGCTGTTGTGAAGTCAGGATATGCATATCCCTCCTGCATAAGCTTCTTGACACATGTCTGATATATCTCTTTTCTCTCACTCTGCTTATATGGACCATATATAGTCTCACCGCCCTCAAATGGTCCCTCGTCAAATCCAAGGTCAAACTTCTTCAGCGAATTGATGATCTCATTTACACCGTCCTCAAGCTCTCTCTTTCTGTCAGTGTCCTCTATTCTGAGGTAGAACACGCCGCCACTCTGCTTTGCAAGCTTTCTTGAGATCATGGCTGCATACAGTCCACCGATGTGCATGTATCCTGTAGGGCTTGGCGCAAATCTTGTTACCCTTGCTCCCTCTGGAAGATTTCTCTCCGGAAATCTCTTCTCAAGGTCATCCACTGTATCTGTTATATCTGCAAATATCAAATCCGCTAATTTGTTGTAATCCATCTCCTGTTTTCACCTTTCTGCTATATCACTTATCATCAAGAGTCTGCTTGATGATCGCTTCATTATATCCTGTCTGATTATAATTTGTATTATGTTTTACGTCAATTCCTTAAACCACAATGGCAATTGCATAGATTCCATATACTTATCGCCTTGACTTACACGTAAAATTTTCCACAACTATCTCATACACATTTACCGCTGCCAGCATCTGGTCTGAGTAGTTATACTTCTTCTTTTCTACCTTGTCAAACGATCTCATATTCTCGGTATTTCTCGCAAGCTGATGATTCATAAGGCAGTTTAGTGCCTCGCACTTTTCCTCAGGATCTGTCAGCTTTCTGGCTGTGCCATTTCCCATGATACTGCTGTAGAGATAACCAAAGCTGCAGGCATTTGGTCCCTCAACCAGATAGTGATCTGTGTCCATCTCTATGGCCACCTTCGGATTCGCTGCCAGAGCATCCACCTTCCTGCCCTCACCGGCAGAGTGGAAATAAAGCTTCAGAACATCCTCCTCGTAGGTATAACCGAAATTCAGCGGAACTATGTACACTCCCTCTTCATCGTGAACCGCCATCCGGAACACCTTACACGAATCAAGTACATCCACT
The DNA here is from genome assembly GCF_040227395.1 of Coprococcus sp. RTP21428st1_C9_RTP21428_210409. Lineage (NCBI taxonomy): Bacteria > Bacillati > Bacillota > Clostridia > Lachnospirales > Lachnospiraceae > Coprococcus > Coprococcus sp. RTP21428st1_C9_RTP21428_210409. The sequence continues at coordinate 3,014 of NZ_JBEHVV010000101.1, read as the reverse complement.
ATCTCTTCACGATCTGTTATCATCCTGTCACTTCTCCGCATCTCCCGCATACAATACCTCCTTTTTCAGCGTACAATCTATTAAAATAGTATAAATGACGTCAGCATATTTGCAAGTTTTTTGAACTTTATATTATTCGGATTTTCAAAACTTTTTTATTTCTGATCCAGGCTCCACGCTTTAACTTTGTATGATGTAACTCCAAGTATCGTCTCGCCGTCTATCTGAAGTGGTGTCGGGCGATCAAATTCAACCTCAACCTCTTTTGCGTTGAATATATCAACATGCTTTTCGTACTTGACATGCTCTCCCTTGAATATAGAAGGAAAGATCATAATGGTTCCAAGCTTGCCCTTGCCGCGGAACACCATAACCGAAACTGTATGCTCCGGATTCAGTCTGTCCTGCCCGGGGGCAGCCATCATTCCGCCGCCATAATATCTGCCATTCATGGTTGGCACGAGCCAGGCATTTTTATATTCATGACGGACTCCATCCACTTTCACCACAGCATTTCTCGGTTTGAATGCGTAGAGCAAGCCTTTGATAGCTATAGCCGTGTAGTTCACAGGCTTGTTCTTATGAGTTTTCTCATTCTTTGTCCTCTGGCGGTCGCCCTCCTCACAGCAGTAACCGTCTATTCCGAATCCAACATTGTTCATGAACAGCCACTTTTTGCCGTTGATCGTCACCTCCGGGAGATGCTGTATGTACTGATTTATCTGGTAATCCGGAGTGTCATGACTGTTATGTCCTATGTCCTTTGCAAAGTCATTGCCGCTTCCGGAGGCATAATAGTAGATGGTATTCTTCACATACATGTCCTTTATGTCATTCACAAATATGTTCAGCGTTCCGTCACCGCCGCACAGGATAACCTCGTCATCCTCTGCAAGCGATCCCATGAACTCCGCATATGAAGCGATCTCTGTCATCTTCTTGAGTATCGCATCAGGATATGTATCTGCAAGTGCCTGCACGTCATACATACATTTGCCGTTGCCCGCCAGTGAATTATATAAAATGTACTTCTTTCCCATAGTTTTTACCCTTTTCATCTTTCTCAAGGACAAGTCTCACCCTGTCGCTGATCTCATTCTTCTTCATTGCTTTTACCTCATCGGCAGGTACCACATCCACCACATCTATATAGACGTCAGATCTGTGCCTCAGCACATTCCTGTAGATATTCTCCGTTCCGTGTATCGCCATGACGACTATCGGCGCATGCGCTTTCTGGGCTATCCTGAAAACACCCGTGTGAAATGGCAGAAGTCCGCCCTGTCTGTTTCTCGTTCCCTCCGGGTATACTCCAACTGCCATATCTCCCTTCTGGAGAATCTCGGTAGCCGTCTTGATCGTAGACAATGCCTTACCCGGATCTGATCTGTCTATCGGCATAAAGCAGCATCTTCTGATGATCCTGCCGAATATCGGTATCTTAAAATTCTCCGGCTTGGATACAAATGCCACATCCCACTTCTTAAATACCTGCCATTCTATCAGCGGATCATAATTTGACAGATGATTTCCCACAAAGAGTGGTTTGACATCCACTGGAATCTTCTCCATGCCAGTCACATGCATTTTCACTCTTAGAAACCACATGGCAAATCCGGTGACACCATACAGCAGATGCCTGTAGAACCTGCTGTCCTCCGTATACTGCCTGTCAGTTCTCACGAACAGACTGCACACGAAGAGAAAAAGTATGTACATCAGAAATATGGCTATGATTCCGCCAAGTATATATATAATTATCACTTTTTATTCCACCCTTTTCTAATATCATCCATAAGCTTCATCATATATATAGACTCTGACAAAGGCATCGATTTACTCTGGAACTGTCCCTGTCTGATCATATCAAGGCTTTCCATGACCTCGTACTCGTAGCCGCTTATCTGCTTTGGCACATCCACATGTCTTATCAGTCTGTCCTCGCAGTCAAATACATCTATCCACTGTGGATTATTTATATTCTGGACTATCATGTATCCCTTCTCACCGTAAAAGATGCCTTTTCTGTCTGATCTTCCGTACATGCTGTGGGTTGTCACTGCCATCCTGCCATCTCTGTATTTGACGGTTATACTCTCCTGTCCGTCTACCCCGGTCTCATGCATCATGACAGACGATTCGATAGCTGAGATCTCCTTACCCATATGCATGACAATGAAGTTCAGCCCATAAACTCCCACGTCTAAAAGGGCACCTCCTGCCAGCTCAGGTCTGATCAGGCGCTCTATCTTTGATATCGGATAAGACAGGTTGCAGGACATTGTCCTGATATCCCCTATCACACCTGATCCAAGAATTTCATTTATCATCTGTCTGGACGGCATATATCTCGTCCATATCGCCTCAGCCACATACACCTTCTTCTCTGCTGCCAGAGCTGCGATCTCCTCAGCCTGCGCAGCATCGTAGGTAAATGCTTTCTCGCAGAGTACATTTCTTCCATGTTCTATGCAGAGCTTCATATGCTCATAGTGATGTGAATGCGGCGTTGCAATATATATAAGATCTATCGCGTCATCACTTACCAGTTCTTCATAACTTCCATAAGCCTTATCTATATCAAATTCCCTGGCAAATGCATTTGCCTTTTCCAAAGTTCTTGAACCTACCGCATACAGCTCCACATCATCCATCTTATTTATCGTATCTGCCATGACACCGGCGATCTTGCCTGCGCCTAATATTCCTATGTTCATATGCTGTCATCCTCCTGTTTTTTCTATCTGTTTTCCAGCGCTGACACTGCATATATATCTTCAAAAGTACATCTCTTTTTGTTTTCGACATATTTTGACACTACATATCAGATTATAACACACAGACGGGAAAATAGAAGAAAAACTCCTGATGCCAGCGATAACTGACACCAGGAGTCCTCCCCTTTATCTTGAGCACCATAATAAGCACCCAACCCACTATATATGTTGTACTATGCATCTCTATCGGCTACACATATTCTACAGTGTAAAATATGTTGTTCCACAATCCGCATG
>NZ_JBEHVV010000100.1:0-7677 GCF_040227395.1 Coprococcus sp. RTP21428st1_C9_RTP21428_210409 | reverse complement strand
TCATATGACAGTGCAAATGAGAGACTTAAGGTTTCTGTTGACTACTCAGCAGATTCAACTTCCTCATGGAGTGAGGCAAAGGTTAAGTGTGTTCCTACAGAGGCTATGGATGTGAGCCAGTACAACCAGCTCAGTGTGGATATAATCTACCCGGCAAAGCTCAAGGGAAGCAAGATCAAGTTTTTTGCAGATGGAATAATAAATAAAGATACAACCATCGACGATGATGCAGAGGATATCGGAGATGGATTAAAGAAGGTTACAGTTACTATGGGATTTACTCCTACAGATAAACCACTCAGAGATGTGACAATAGGAATCATAGGAAGCAGCACAAGCTTTAAGGGAAATGTATATCTTGATAATCTTGTTCTGTCACAGGCAGATACAACAAAGGATTTTGTCGAGATAACAGAGACTCCTGGTGCTGGTTCACCAGCGGATCTTTCACAGATGCCATCATCAGTTAGAGTGAGCGATGCGAATGCAGCAGACAGTGCAAAGGCACTTGCGGCATACCTGAATACGCTCATGAATAGTGATCAGGTTCTGTTCGGACATCAGAATGATGTGAGCAGAAGCGTAAATCCACAGGCGTCACTCGGTGATGTATATGATGTGACTGGACAGGTCAGCGGTGTGTTCGGAATTGACTCACTGGCAGTTACAGGCTCGGAGGCAGGCGGTTCAGACGCGGCTTCGGCACTGGCAAACTCAGTGGCATACAGCAAGACTGCAGCGGCAAATGGTGCGATCGTGTCATTGTCAATGCATATGCCAAACTTCTCCAGCTCCAAGATAGTGAAGAACTCGGATGGAACATACAGTTTCTACGGATGTGATTTCTCAGAGTCCAAGGATCTGTCAAATGACATAGTAAAGCAGATTCTCCCAGGTGGAGAGTACAATGAGGTATTTACAGCTTACCTCGATGTGATCGCAGACTACGCATCACAGCTTCAGGCTGCCGGAATACCTATCATGATCAGACCATTCCACGAGAATACAGGAAGCTGGTTCTGGTGGGGATCAATGAACACAGCTGAGACATACAAGTCTCTCTACAGATATACCAAGGATTATATGGAGCAGAGCGGTGTACACAACCTTCTCTGGGTATACTCGCCAAACGGACCTGTCACATCAGAGGCAGCTTACGTGTCATACTATCCAGGCGATGAGTATGTAGATATCCTTGCATTTGACTATTACAACGATTACAATTCGTACCCTGCAGCAGCAGACAACTCTTTCTTTGACAGTCTTGATACAACATGTAATATCGTGTCATCAATAGCTGCAAAGAGAGGCAAGATACCAGCCATCGCTGAGTGCGGTGTCAGAGTCATGAAGAAGGACGGTTCAGACAACGAGGGACTTCTCGTAAAGGGTAATCCGGTTGGAACAGAGGCTTCAGGAAAGAACTGGTATCAGGAAGTCAACGACATTGCGAAGAAGAACAACATGCCATACTACCTTGTATGGGCAAACTTCGGAGACAGCAACTTCTATGTACCATACAAGTATGATGCTACACATGGACAGGAGCTTATCAATGACTTCATAAAGTATTATAACGACGACTCATCAATATTTGGTGGAGACACAGGATTCTACAACAACATGGGAACCCTTGCAGGAGTATCTGCAAATACATACACGGGCCAGATGGGTTACATGGTATATCCATTTGACAGAGATACCATCCTCAAGGCGACAACACTCAAGGCTGGTGTTAAGAATGCATCAAAGGTTCAGTTCATTATCAACAATCCTGATACAGGTGTTAAGCTTACACTCAACGCTGAGGCTGGAGCCGAGATTGCCGCTGCAGGATCAGAGCCAACACTTTACACGGCTGATCTTACAGAGAAGAATCTCAGCAAGCTTGGAAAGACAGATACAGCAACCATCACACTCTTGGCAGATGGCGAGCAGCTCGCACAGCTGTCACACATAAGCCTTGGAAAGGCCAAGGATAAGGCTCCTGCAAATGTCATCGAGGACTTCGAGTACTATTCAGGAAGCGACGGACTTCTGGATTCCACATACACATCTAACTCAGCCGCAGGATGCAGCTCAAGCTTTGTTCTTAACAAGACACATAAGAACGGTGGCACATACGGCGGTGCGTTCAAGTATAAGCTTGAGACAAATGGATCAGAGGTGTGGACAGGAAGGATTAAGTCAGAGCTTACAAACAATGATTTCTCAAAGTATAATGCGCTTGAGATGTGGGTACAGCCGGACGGTATGGGACAGAAACTTGTGATCCAGATCACAGATGGAAGCGGCGAGGAATTTGAGGTATACCTCACAGATTTCGTAAAGGGAACAAAGGCACAGTATGTTACTATTCCATTCAGCTCATTCAAGGGTAAGAAGGGTGGTACACTCGATGCATCGGATATAGTCAAATTTGCTGTATGGTGCAACTCGATCGTGCCGGAGGATCACACTGGCAAGTGGATAGTTGACTCAACTATCTACTTTGATGGAATCCAGGCAGTGAAGCTCACAGATGATATGCTCAAGAAGAATCCAGTGGACAAGAATGGACTTATCATAACAGACAAGTCACTGGTTAAGAAGGATGCGGCAGATTCTGGCAAGGATGATTCAAATACAGAGGATCCAGGCAAGAACGATGCCACAACTGAGAATCCAACCACAGAGGATCAGACTACCGAGGCTCCAACAACTGAGAAGCCTGGCAATGACGACAAGACAACTGAGGCTACCACAGCAGCAACAACGGATGGAAGCACAGGTGGAAATGGACAGAACGTGGTAAATACAGGAGATAAGTCACCTGTAGACGTAATGTTTGCGATAATGATAGCATCACTTATCATGGCTGGTGCAGGCTATATCGTTATCAAAAAGGATAAGAAGTAATACTCATTTTAGCCATACAAAGAGCCCCACTGTCGGCGGTGATGAAGACCACCGGCAGTGGGGCTTTATTTGTTGGTTTATATTTGTATGCAATATCAGTTTGCAGCACGTCTCTTCTCAACAAGCTTCTCCACAGGGGTTGTGAGATACATTATGGAGAGCATCAGTGTACAGCAGAACCAGATGATAGGCTCTGTGATGGTAACTCCGAGATATCCAAGTCTTGGAGTGAGTATCATAACCGCAAGTACCTTGCCGATCAGCTCTATAGTGGATGACATGACCGGAACGATCTTCCTGCCCATTCCCTGCATTGCACATCTCAGGACAAACAGAGGACCAAGTACATAGAAGCACGTCACGCCGATCCTTACATATCTCACGGCCGGATCTATGATGGCACTGGCAGATGTACCTGCAACCAGCTTTATAAGTGCCGGGCTGAGCAGCCAGCCGAATATTATCATGACAGTGGTTATGATCGTGTTTATGATGATCGCAGCCCTCACACCCTGATGTACCCGGTCGTATCTGCCTGCGCCCATATTCTGGCTTACATATGTCGTCACGGCATTTCCTACTATATATAACATGAACATGAGGATATCAAATATCTTTCTTGCCGCTGTGTGGGCGGTTACTATATCAGTTCCGAGTCCATTGATGGCTCTCTGGAGTATGACCGTTCCGATGTTCACTATACAGCTCATAAATCCCATGGCAAGTGCGGACTGTATGAGGTCTGACCGGTCACTCTTCTCTACGGAGTATTCATCCTTCTCCGGAATCAGATGCTTGGCCTTCACAAGTATATAGATCAGGGCAAGTATGCCCGCCAGCGCCTGTGATATATCGGTGGCGATGGCTGCACCTCGTACTCCCATGTCAAATGCCCTTATAAACATAAGATCCAGAACGATATTGAGTACAACTGATATACCGAGGAATATAAGAGGCGTCTTGCTGTCTCCGACTGCACGCAGTATGTTAGCGCACAGATTATATAATGAACAGAATATGATTCCAACGATTATGATTATAACGTAGCTTGCTGCCATATCCAGTATGTCGTCTGGTGTTTTGAGAAGTACCAGGATAGGCCTTATAAATATGAGACTCAGAACGGTCAGGACAATGGATGCCAGCAGTGTCATGATGGCCGATGCACCGATACATCTTCTCATATTGTGATAGTCCTTTGCACCATAGTATTTGGCTATAGGGATGGCAAGTCCCATGGTTCCGCTGTTGAGGAAGCCTATTATCATATTCGAAATGACTGAGGTTGCGCCAACCGCGGCGAGTGCCTGTGAGCTTACGTAGTTGCCCACGATGGCTGAGTCTGTAAAACTGTATAACTGCTGTGCGATCTGTCCCAGTATCATAGGAACAGCAAATAACCATATGACTTTCATTGGCTTTCCGACTGTTAGATCTTTCATATATAATAAACCTCCTTAATTTTTGCGCCTGATATTCGATTGTACAACAGTTCGCGATAAAGTCAATGTGGTTTTTGCTTAATTTTAAAGAAAAATGTTTTATTTTGTTATATAAAATGTTATGTTAAAGTGTAACGATTAAAAATGGCTTGATTGTGCATACTAACATTTGACATATATTTATAGAAAGAAATGGAAAATATGGAAAAGAATAACAGACAAAAAAATAAGCGTAACAGGAAGAGATATGCGGAGCTCGAGAGAATGGTGTTATACGCAGTGGGCGTCATTCTGCTTGGACTGGTCATAGGCCTTGCTGTGAAAAACTATAGACTTAAGAGCAAACTGGATAATCATAATGAAAAGGACTCGGTTGCCACAGGAACATCGGCGGACAGTGATAATACGAATGGCGATGCCTCAGCAGCAACAACAGAAAAGGTTGCGGAACTCAAGGTTCAGGGAACTGTGGAATGTACGGACATAGCGGTTCCGGCGACTGAGCAGGAAGAGAATTATAATGGCGAGGATCTGGCGGACAATGGCTGTCCATACGCCATCAAGATAAACAGACAGGAAAATATAGTTACTATATACAAGCTGGACGCTGCTGGATATTACACTGTTCCGGTAAAGGCAATGCGCTGTTCGGTATCACCGGTGGGAGAGACTCCTGTCGGACTGTTCAACATACAGCTCAAGTGGGACTGGCTTGCACTGTTTGACAACTGTTATGGACAGTATGTGTCACAGATAGATGGCGACACCCTGTTCCATTCCGTGCCTTATCTGGACACCACAAAGGATTCGCTTGAGACATGGGAATTCAACAAGCTTGGAACCGGGGCATCACTGGGATGCGTCAGACTGTGCGTTGCAGATACCAAATGGATATATGAGAACTGCGAGTCTGGAACATATGTTGATATATTTGACAGTGACTATTATGGCCCGCTGGGAAGACCTGTGCCGGTGACCAGACTGGATAACACTGATGAGACCGGATGGGATCCGACAGACATGGTTGAGGAGAATCCGACCGCAGGAACAGCCGTGATATACGGTGCGGAGAGCCACAGCATAAACCAGGGCGAGAACTATGACAAAATGGCGGGAATATGGGCCTTCAATTCACAGCGTGAGGATGTAACGGATCAGTTGAAGGTTGAGGGAACCGTGGACAATATGAAGCTGGGAAAATATACAGTAAAGTACAGCTTTACAGATCAGGGCAGTGAGATATGTAAGAGTATCGAGATAACAGTGGAGGATGATGAAGCTCCCGTTATAACAAGGGTTCCTGTGGAGATAAAGCTGGAGAGTTACAATGGACAGGCTGATGAGCTTGCAGATCTTGTTGCATCTTATGTGAACGCACAGGATGGTGATACACTGATAAGGACAGGAGTGGCCACAGATGGCAATGGCAAGACTCTGGATGGACAGGCACTCACAAGTCTTGGACAGGACGTTATATGTGTGGCTGTTAACAAAATGGAGTCCAAGGCGGGCAGCTATACAGTTGTGTGCTGTGCGCAGGACAGCAGCGGCAACAGATCATCCTATCACACAGTCACAGTCACCGTTGAAAAGTAGAGGTGGATCATGGCAGACAGGAAAAGTACAATTTATGATCTCGAAGCAGAGAAGATAAAAGAAAAGATAATCATATTTGCCGCCGATACAGGTGGATATACACAGAAAGAGGTCTCCTTGGAGATTCAGGCATCCCTGGACGAGCTCACGGAGCTCATAGACACAGCCGGAGCCGAGGTCGTGGGACGGCTGGTGCAGAACAGGGACCGCATTGCAAATGACTTGTATCTGGGAAGAGGAAAGGTTGAGGAGCTCAGGGAGATGATATATGAGCTGGGCGCCACAGGAGTGTGCTGTGATGACGAGCTGTCACCGGCACAGTTGATGAACCTTCAGGACGCACTGGACATAAAGGTTATGGACAGGACAATGGTCATTCTCGATATATTTGCAGCACATGCTGGAAGCTACGAGGGCAAGCTGCAGGTGGAACTTGCACAGCTTAAGTTCAGAGCCACCAGACTCGTTGGTATGAGAGATTCATTGTCGAGACTTGGCGGTGGAATCGGAACGAGAGGACCGGGAGAGAAGAAGCTGGAGATAGACAGACGAGTCATAAGGGACAGGATCTCCAGACTGAAGGCGGAGCTCAGGAACGTTGAATCCCAGAGAAGCCAGCAGAGAAAGCAGAGACAGAGGAGCGCTGTGCCGGTTGTGGGCATAGTCGGATACACAAATGCGGGCAAGTCGACCCTGCTGAATGCACTCACGGGGGCAGGAGTATTACAGGAAGACAAATTATTTGCGACCCTTGATCCTACGACAAGAGGATACAAGCTGCCGGGCGGACAGAACATACTGCTCACCGATACGGTCGGTTTTATAAGGAAGCTGCCGCATCATCTGGTCGAGGCCTTTGGCTCCACTTTGGAGGAGGCAAAATACTGTGATGTCATCCTTCATGTTGTGGACGCATCGGATGAAAACTGGGATAAGAACATAGAGACGGTGTACGGCACATTAAAGCAGCTCAAGATAGATGAGAATTCGGGAAAACCTGTGATAACTGTATTCAACAAGATAGACAGAATATCGAAGGATGACCTGGTGGGTGTGCGCGATCTGAGAGCGGACAAGACTCTGTATATCTCGGCTGCCACGGGACAGGGACTCTCGGAGCTTGCCAGTGCGATAGAGGAAATACTTAGAAATCAGAAGTCATATATAAGGCATACATTTGCATATTCTGAAGCAGGGCTCACAGGACTTATACACAAATACGGTGAGATCCAGACAGAGGAATATCTGGACGATGGCATATTTATAGAAGCTTATGTTCCAAAGTCAATACTTGGAAAACTTGGACTCAGTTTCGACGATGAAGCTGATTTTTAGTGCCAGCAATGTGGCGTATCAGGCGTTAACGTGCCATTTCACATTGCTTACATAATATGAAGAGATAATAAAAAATGTTTACATTTTATAAGTATTTGTGTAAATTTACAGAGGAAGGATAATGGTTATTCACACAGAAAGGGAGATATTATGAGTGATAATAACATGAATCAGATGCCGGACGGAATGAATCCTAACGGCGCCGATGGTCCACAGCCATCACAGAATCAGCAGGGTGATGCGGGTCAGCAGTATAGCGCAGACCAGCAGTATGCAGGACAGTATGGTCAGCAGCAGTACGGAGCAAACCAGCAGTACGCAGCGAATCAGCAGTATGCAGGACAGTACGGCCAGCAGCAGTACGGAGCAAACCAGCAGTACGCAGCGAATCAGCAGTATGCAGGAC
>NZ_JBEHVV010000099.1:0-8200 GCF_040227395.1 Coprococcus sp. RTP21428st1_C9_RTP21428_210409 | reverse complement strand
ATGGAGGCCGTGACCCTGACCTCGTCCATCCCCAGCGATCTTATCTGCCCCAGCAGCTTTTCATCGGATATCTCCCTCGCCTCACCTATCAGATCTATCTGTCTCCTGAAGCCATCCACGAGCTCGCCGATCTGTCCCAGGCTTATCGCCGGCTCATCGCTCCCGGCAAATGTATAATCGAGCCGTCTGAACACATTTGCCATATCTTCTATCTTGCAGGCCGTGAGTCTGTTAATCTCCGCAGCGGCTGCCTGAAGACACGCCGGATCTGTCTCCTCATCCATGGCGCCCAGCAGAGCACCAGGTATACACGCAAACAATACGACCGGAACGGCGATATTTATATAGTAAAATGCAATCTCCCGCCCAGAGCCGTTCCACAGCACTGTTCCATCCGCCACGGAGGCAAGAACGCACCCCAGAACATAGAACAGACTTGCAGACACCTTTCTTCTCCCGGTGAGTGCCCGGCCTATGAGCATGACCAGCGTCACAAGGAGCATCCACATGAGCCACCTGCTGTCATTCAGCTTGACCGACACGATGCTTCCCGCCACCGCCGCCATTCCGCATCCGTACACCGCTCCAGTTCTATACACCGCGTACAATATCAGAACCAGAGCAAGCATAAATGCCGGATTCACACCGTAGATATCCTCACCCGGAACAACCCACAGAACGACCGCCGCCAGCGCCATGAGGCTCACTATGCCCTGACTTATATTCCAGCTCTCATCCCTCTCCACATCCGAGGCATCCCCGCAGATATATGTATATAGAAGTCCAATCCCCGGTTTCAGTATCACACTGGCACACATGAATATCGCAGCCTCCACCACTCCATAAGCTGCAGCCATAAGCATGTTATCCGCATATACCACTATGTTTCCCATAAGCACGGCAGCCGACATGACGACGATCACCCTTACATACGATCTGGAATTTCTGGAATACACGATCTTCATAAGACACATCGCAAGTCCCAGCAGCACCAGATATTTCTCCGTCACCATCACACCGGAATACACAGGCCCCGGTATCATATACTCATATGCGTGCAACAGCCCTGCTATGCCCATAGATCCGGCTGCGACTCCCGCCGCACACCCGATGCAGGTTATCATGTATCTCCCACACACCGCACAGGCCGCCACATACACAGCCAGAACCACCGGGGCTATCCCCCAGACCATGCATAAGCCGCTGACCATACACAGAATAGCCACCGCCATCACTCCGACGAACCCATTCACCTTTTCTCTCATCAACATTTTCCCGCCTTCCTGTTCATAGTGACAAGAAGTATATCCGTCAAATGCGCAAAAAAATAGCGAATGCTGAAATCAGCATCCGCTATGTTCTGACTTTATTCCTCAGGCTTTACCACGATCTCGTCAGGATATATGAGACCGAGCTGTGATCTGGCCACATCCTCAACATACTCATCTGTCTGCATATATTTCTCACGCTCTTCAAGCTTCTTATAATCTTCCTTCGCACTGTCAAGCTGTTCCTGAAGCTCCGCAGCCTGAACCTGCAGGCTCTCCTTCTGTGCTTTCAGGCTCTGTGCTTTGTACAGTACAACCACTGCCAGCAATATCAGACAGCTCACAACCAGAACCATTCCAAGCTTCGTTGTGATCTTGTTATTCTTTTTTGACTTTGATCTGCCGACCGTCTTACTCATTAGAAACTCCCCATTCATTACTTTATTACTTGTCTTTTCTTGTAATAATATACAAAAAGTTCGTAGCCAAACGAACATATTGACATAATTTTACTATTTAAGACTAATTATGTCAACGCACTTTTTGCCGTCACATTTTCACATTTTTTGAATCTTGTTTTTTCTTACACAATATATGGTTTGCAATTTTCGAAGCAGCCCAATTTATAGTAAAAAATACAAGTAAAAAGCTTGAAAAAAATCCTAAAAAAATATATAGTCTCAGATCTCCGTCACAGCATATGTAACTGACCGCCATAACTACTACACTTAATATCAACCAAAGTGTAATATCGCATATCCACGCCACCGCGCGGCTGTTCCTAAAGAGCTTTGAGATGAACCAGAACAGCGATCCCAGTACACCTGAGCACGCTCCGGCTGCAACACATATCCCATATCCCCAGAGCTGCCCTGCCGCCATATCGCTCATCACTTGAACAACCCCTTTATAGAAAAAGCACCTTCCTTGTCACCCGAATATATCATGGAGTTGATATTTCCTGTGAGATCCAGTATTCCCTTGTCAAGGTCCAGATTTGTCGCCTGCATATTCTTGCCTATTATCTTGAGTTTCCCCTGCTCGGTCACCAGCAGAACCAGATCAGGATCTATGGATGTGACCTTGCTGATCCCTGTCATGGACAGACTGTTCCTGTTGTCCATGACCACCTTGTGGGTTTTTGCCTTATTAACTTCCCCCATGTTCAGAAACCTTCTCAAGCTATTTAATAAACTATATGAGCCCACAAAAAAAATATGCCGGAATACACTATGTATATTCCGGCATATTTTTACACATACTCAAACATATCCTTGGCATCTTCCTTTTTAGTGGAATCTGCAATCATTGTAACTCTGACCTTCACCGTCTTGTTGCCAAATTCTATCTCGATAACATCTCCAACCTTGACATCGGTTCCGGCCTTAGCCACTTTGTCGTTGACCATGACTCTTCCGGCATCGCATGCCTCGTTCGCCACGGTTCTTCTCTTGATGATTCTGGATACCTTAAGGTATTTATCAAGTCTCATATCAAACCCTTAAAGATTAGTTGATTGAATCCTTTAATGCCTTTCCAGCCTTGAACTTAGGTGCCTTTGAAGCAGCGATTGTCATTGTCTCGCCAGTTCTTGGGTTTCTACCCTCTCTAGCTGGTCTCTCTGATACCTCGAATGTACCAAATCCAACTAACTGAATCTTCTCACCTTTCTTTAACTCATCTGCTACAACGTCTGTGAAAGCCTTTAATGCTGCCTCAGCGTCCTTCTTTGATAATTCTGTCTTCTCAGCGATTGCTGCAACTAATTCTGTCTTATTCATTAGATAATTCCTCCTTTAAAAAATAAATGCTCTCTGTCATCCGCCTGCTACCCGCAAAAGCAGAAAACTCTGAGCTCAACATGTATAGTTATACCTAAAATGGTTATATTTGTCAAGGAAAATAAGGGATTTCGAGGCCGAAACCCCTTGATTTTACTCACTTTTTGCCAAATTCTTGCATTACCGGCTACCCTTCCATCTGTTTGCCCAGAAATGCCGCCGCGATCACCGCTGCTTTTTGCTCTATCTCACCTATTCTGTGTCCGCTGTCACGCACTATCACGATGACAGAGCCCACTGCATCGCCCTCTGATATAATGGTCTGCACCACCTGTCCATCGTAATCCAGGTCGTCTGTGGTTATGTGTATGAACTTCGCATCGCCTTTGCGGGCAACTATCGCTTTCCTGTCGTTTATCACGCTCTCAAGCTCACTGTGAAGCTCCTTGCCCATCAGCTCCTTCTTCGGCATTCCCGCCACCGCTATGACTGAATCCCGGTCCGTGATGGCAACCGGCAGTCCAAGGCTCTGGGATATTGCCTCCACATACTGCTGTGCAAATGCAGTCAGATCAGCCATGGGCGAATACTTCTTGAGAACTATCTCGCCCTCCTTGCCGGTAAATATCTCCAACGGGTCCCCCTCTCTTATCCTGAGAACCTTTCTTATCTCCTTCGGAACGACTATCCTTCCGAGATCGTCTATCCTTCTCACTATTCCTGTCGCCTTCATAAACAGTATTAACCCTCCATTGCATGTTAAATAATTGCTTTGGAGTTATTATGTGGAAAATCATCAAAATTATTCTTCCACGATCCCAGCCAGCGTCATCTTTAGATCCTCTGCGCTTATCGGCTTGGCTATGTATCCGTTCATGCCCACCTCAAAGGCTTTCTTACGGTCTTCGTTGAACGCATTTGCAGTCATAGCGATTATAGGTATATCCGCCAGGCGTCTGTCGTCCAGCTTTCGTATGATCATGGTTGCCTTGTAACCATCCATGTTCGGCATCTGTATATCCATGAGGATGAGATCGTAGTATCCCGGCTCCGCTTTCTCCAGCATGTCTATACACTGGATTCCGTCTGCGGCTCTGTCGACCTCCATGCCCGCACCGGCAAGTATCGTCATTGTTATCTCAGCGTTCAGATCGTTATCCTCCGCCAGGATTATCCTTCTGCCCTCAAATGAATAATCCTCGTTGCGCTTCTCTACCGAACCAGCATCCTCAACATTCTGGGATATACGATGCTCAAGTGTAACAGTAAATGTCGTACCCTTTCCCGGTTCACTCTGCACATCTATATCTCCCCCCATAAGGTCGACTATCTTCTTAACTATAGCCATGCCAAGTCCTGTTCCAAACTGTCCGCTCTCCGTGGATGTCTGTTCCCTGCTGAAATCCTCAAATATATGCTCCAGGAAATCCTCCGACATTCCAATTCCCGTGTCACTGACCACTGTGCGTATCCTCACATAACCATCCCTGTCGCATGGAAGCTCATCGATCTTCACCGCAACGCTGTCTCCTGGAAGAGAATACTTATATGCGTTGTTGATGATGTTCATGAGTATCTCTTTTATCTTCACTACATCACATAGAATATTGTTATGCTTCACATTCACATTCCATGTAAAGTCTATGTTCTTCTCCTTCATCTGACTTTCAAACAGCCAGTACACCGAATCAAGACTTTTAAGTGATATACTGCTCTCGTCCAGTTCTGTCTTGCCGCTCTCTATCCTTGCCATCTCCAATACATTGTTGATAAGGGACAGCAGATAATCACTTGATGATCTGATCTTGGCTATATAATCGCGCGCCTTGTCCTGGTCGGACAGGTTGTCATTCAGAAGGTCTGTGAAGCCTATTATCGCGTTCATAGGGGTTCTTATATCATGAGACATGGAGTTGAGGAACACCGTCTTAGCGTTGTTAGCCTTATTCGCCATATCCAGGGCATTCTCCAGCTCGTGGTTGGCCTTCTCGATAACCTCAAGCTTCTCAACCTTTCTAATATCCTCCATGCAGAGCTCTATATACACGAACATCGCCGAAAGCGTCAGTCCAGCCAGAACATAAGAACCACCCGCAACAATCTGCAACACTGAACATATAAGCGCAGGTATGAGTGCTATAGTTATGATGACGGCAGATCTTTTCTCTCTTCTGGTAATGGAATATACTATCGCACTGACGAGTGTCACAAATACATAGGTATATGGAAGTACCACCTGAAGTGCGAACAATGCTCCTCTGCGATACATGCCCGTATCATCCACGTAGAAAAGCCAGCCTGTCCACCACGAGACCACACACAGCACAATCATCAGAACAAGCGGAATACTGCGCAATGCCCGTATTATCTTTTTTTCCACAAATAATGAATTCTGTATGCTCTCGAAAAAATAAAACCATTCATATGTCACAAATGTCTCTGCGATCATGAATCCGCAATTCAACACAAAAACCACCGCGGCCGGCATACGCACCAGTCCTGCGTCAACCATTCTTACAGGTATATTTATTATCTGGAAAGCAATTACTCCGAATACAAAATGAGAAAACGATCTTATGATCTTATTATTTCTTTGATTAAGACATCTCACACCTATATAGAGCATGATTATCAGTATGGTGTATTCACACATCATCGTCTGCAAGTGCTGTGTCATATTTACCCCCCTTAGCGCAATACGCTGAATTCTCTGTTATGACTGCTCCATACCTCGTAGAGCATTTCCTCAAACTTTCCTATGTTCACCGGCTTGGACAGATATCCCTTCATCCTTGCCCTTGGTAGCATTGAACTCATCAACCAGATCGTCAAATATTGCCTGCTAGGGTTCCATTGTAGTAATGCCATATCTTCAGTGATACCGGATGATCTGGATCAAGATTCACCTTCTTCGCTGTATCGCTGTCTGAATCACCACAACCAGCAAGCATACTCACGGCCATAACAGCCGCCATCATTCTGGCAATAGTCCTCTTCTTCATCTCATAAATCTCTTCTATTTTCTCACACTACAATGATCTATTCAACACTCTTAAGAGCATTTACAGTTATCTTATACTGCTCACTGACCTTCTCATACAAAGCCTCATATCCATCAAGCTCTCTCCCCCTGAGCTTCTCTGTCAGATCCGAGCTCACTGTATACAGATTCTTAAGTCCAAGGTTCAGGCATATCCCCTTCAGTGTATGTGCTGCCCTGAATGCCTTCTCGGCATTCTTCTCCGCAAGAGCCTCTGTCAGTTCATTGTAGCTTCCATCATCTATAAACTTAAGTGCGAATCTCTGTATAAGGCTCTCACTGCCAAGTCTGCCAAGTACATCCTCAAAATCTGCTCCTATTGTATCATAACACTCTCTGATGTTCATATCTGGTTCTCCTTCTTCATCTCATATCTGCACACAAGCTCTTCAAATTCCTGTCTGGACTCCTTGAAGCACTCTATAAGTCTCGGTGAAAATGTTCCACACTCTCCATCAAGTATCATCTGATATGCCTTGCCCTTCTCTATCGCTTTCTTGTACACGCGATCACTCACAAGAGCGTCATACACATCCGCTATGGACACAAGCTGTGCCGATATCGGTATATCCTCACCGGCCAGTCCGTCAGGATAGCCCTTTCCATCATATCTCTCATGATGATGACGGCATATCTCATAGCTGATCTTCTCGTATTCCTCACTCCACGTGCCTGCAATCTGTGTAAGTATCTCACAGCCCTTTGTCGTGTGGGTCTTCATATATTCAAACTCTTCATCTGTAAGCCTGCCCGGCTTCAGGAGCACACTGTCCTTAATGGCTATCTTGCCTATGTCATGAAGTGGACTGGCTGCAACTATTACAGCTATCTTCTCCGGTGTAAGGCCGTACTCCGGATATTTCTCCGCAGCCTTCTCTGCAAGTATATTGGTAAATTCCTTTACCCTCTTGATATGCTCACCGCTCTCAAGATTCCTGTATTCAACAACCGTGCCTAAAACGTCCACTATCTTCTCATTGGTCTCACGTATCTGCTCTGCCTGAGCCTGAAACAGTTTGTTCTTCTCCTCCAGCTCTCTTGTCTGCAGTCTGACTTTATCCTCCAGATGATTCTTGTACATGAACAACTCGGCTGTGTTCTTGACTCTTCTCCTGACCGTAACACTGTCAAATGGCTTTCTTATGAAATCCGTAACACCCATCTCAAGACATTTCACCTCAACATCCCTTGCGGATTCAGCACTTATGACGATAACCGGTATCCTCTCCAGCAGACCATGCTCTCTCATATAATCCAGTACAGCGTATCCATCCACATTCGGCATGATGAGATCCAGCAGCATAACAGTTATCCCCTCGCTATCCGTTTTCAGGATCTCTATCGTCTGTACACCATCTGATGCCTGCAGTACCTCGTACTCATCGCCAAGCGCAACCGCCAGAATCTCTCTGTTCAGTTCGATGTCATCAACAATCAAAACTTTTTCTCTCATTTGATCCACTCCTCAATGTAGTATTATCACTTGCAACTGCTTTTGTATTTTTCACATATTGGATCTTTTGTATAATTACGCAAAATCTTTGTAAATACCCGCATTAATTCTATTGTCTTTAACAAATATTGTCTATGGAATTAATTGACATTAATATGGATTTTTTCTCTCAAAATAGGTAAAATTGTCTTAAAAACAGAGCTTTATGTATTAATATATCAAAAATCTACACACCTAAAGGGGGGGTATTTTATGGATAATTTTGTTATACTACAGCAGATGGTTGCCATTGACAGAGCCCAGAACCGTTTTGAACTCCGAGCATCCATACAGACTCTGCTCCGTATCATCGGAAGTTGCACTTCGTCAGAACGAGTTTATATTTTTGACTGGGATGAGACTGACAACGTATTCCGCAACTCATATGAGTGGTGCGGTGACAATGTGCAGCCATGGATTGACAATCTTCAGTCCGTAGATTCCGCCGACATGCCTTACTGGCTGGAAGCATTTGAGCGCGGCGACAGTATGATCATAGATAACGTGGAGGATGTGAAGGATCTCATGCCTTCCGAGTATCAGCTTCTGGTCATGCAGGATATCCACTCTGAAATAGCATTTCCTATCTTCTATAAGGACCAGCTCAAAGGCTTTATCG
>NZ_JBEHVV010000098.1:0-8218 GCF_040227395.1 Coprococcus sp. RTP21428st1_C9_RTP21428_210409 | reverse complement strand
CAACTACACACTTCACAAGGCTCTGTACAGCGGCCACAATGACCACAACTATTTTGAAATCGCGCACACTGTAAGACGTCTCCAGAACATGGGAACATTAAAGCTCTACAACTTCGTAGACAACCATGATGTGGAGCGTATCTATACAAAGCTTACCAATAAGGCTCATTTTGCACCTGTACATGTATTGCTCTACACTCTTCCGGGTGTGCCTAGCATATACTACGGTTCAGAATTTGGTATTGAGGGACGCAAGGAATATGGCTCGGACGACAGCTTAAGACCAGCTCTCAATATAGAAGATTACAAGGATTCAGTAAAAACTAATCCTTGTACAGCACTCATCGCCGCACTCGGCAAGGTACGTCAGGCCGTTCCTGCACTGTCATATGGCAGCTACGATGAGCTGATGCTCACCAACAGACAGTTCGCATACGCGAGGGATCTTGACGGAACACGTGTCATCGTGTCAGTGAACAACGACGATGCCCCAGCCGGAATGCACCTTGCAGCAGGGAACTGCACAGCATACATCGGCGCCCTGTCAGGCGAAAAGGTATCTGTACAGGATGGTCATATCAACATAACCCAGCCTGCAAACAGTGGAGAGATCTGGGTGCCTGAGGGAACAGACCTGGATGTAAAGCCGGTTAAGGTTGTGACGAAGACTGAGAGCGAAGCTAAGACCAACACAGAAGATAAAGCAGCATCTGAAACAGCTACCGATGCAAAAGGCAATCAGGAATCTGAACCAAAGATAGAATCCAAAGAATCCAAAGACATTGTGACTGCTACAGAATCTGCAGATGCTAAGAAAAACACAACCAATACTGAGAAGAATATTTCTGCCGCCAACGAGGTAAAAGATTCAGCCAAGGACGCTTCTGCCCAAGCTGCTGCCGACACCCCGGTTGATCCAGAAACCATCACAGTTGACTGGAGCAAGTCTCCGGAATCCATGACAGTTCCTGAACTTCAGGCTGCTATCCTGGCAAAGCTTGCCGGAAACGGACCTGTTGATGCGCAGATGAAGAAGACTGTCACAGACAACATCTGGCATGACTCTCTTGTGAACTGGCTGAAGAGTTTTAGATAAAATTACGTAGAAACAGCCAGGTGCATATTCTCCAAATTGGAGAACATACACCTGGCTATTTTTTCACCTAAAAATCAACAAATTGCAGCCTGCGGCCATCAAACCTGATATAACCATCAAAAAAACTGCTGACCATATCGCCTGACTGCTGAATATACCACTGTTTTCCAGATAAAATTCGTACGGATTTTCTGGGTTGATATAAAGATATACCACATCGCCTTTACTTATATTCAGTCCATATACATATGTCTGCTCATACACTTTATACTGCTTATCCCTGTATGTAAATTCAAATACTCCCGCCTCCGGATATCTTCTGCCGGCTCTCATATCCTGTCTCATATCTGCACGTACATCATGGCATACAGCTTTCACAGTAAATGAACATCTTCGCTCAAGCGCTTTTCTCTTACATATCACAGAGAGCAGTGTTATTGCACTGACCACAAAGAATGCACAGGCAAATATCTCTGCATAAAATGCTCCAACATTGCAATTTTCTCTCCCCAATATCCGTTCCGGGAGCAATACTATCTTATCCGCAAAAGAGCCATCTTTCACAGCACACGCCGCCCATATCAGCGCCGATGCAGCACCGGCAAACACAGATATGAACACTATACCGATGATGCTCCCCCGCTTTCGCTTCTTAATCATCGGAATAAGAGTCTTTAGAATTATGACAAGAACTATCCCGGCAAAAAACTGCCCCACAACAAGCATAACAGCATCCGTTCCGATCTCACTTGCAACAAATCCGGCTATAATACTGGCAACAAACCATATGCCAAATATTACGCCTCCAATTTTCTCAGGCATAGAAACATTTTTTTCTTCTAAATTGTTATTTCCCATATACCCCACCTCTCAGCAAATATCCCGCAGCGATCCTACTGCTCCCTGAACTTTATCTCGCCCGTAGCAGCGTCCATGCTGTCCACTATCGCAAGCGACTCAAGATGATATCCTAGATTCCTGATGACCTGACCACCTGTCTGGAAGCCTTTCTCAACTGCTATTCCGATTCCTTCAACGCTGGCACCTGCCGACTTCACTATGGAGATGAGCCCCTGAAGCGCACATCCATTTGCAAGGAAATCATCTATGATAAGAATCTTGTCCTCAGGATTGATGAACTTCTTGGACACGATGACCTGATTCTTGCACTTGTGTGTAAATGACTCTACCTCTGCCACATATACATCGCCCTCTATGTTGATGCTCTTTGACTTCTTCGCAAATACAACAGGCACATCAAAATGTCTGGCAACAACACAGGCAATGCCTATTCCGGATGCCTCTATAGTAAGGATCTTGTTGATCTCTGTTCCCTCAAATCTCTTCTTGAACTCCTCACCGATCTGATCAAACAGACGTATATCCATCTGGTGGTTCAGGAAACTATCCACCTTGAGAACATTGCCCTCCTTTACTATTCCATCCTTAGTTATTCTCTCTTCCAAAAAATTCACGTCGTAATTCCTCCTTGAATACCTGTCAAATACGAATCCGTCCGTACTCGCTCATTCTCTAAGTTCCAAACGCCATCTTCACCAACACTTTTATGCCATACGGAAATTATACTCATCTCAATCTGACGTTACTGATTCGTATGTAATCATAATTATAGACATAATACAACAACAATCTAAGTTTTTCCACCCTAATTATATACATTCATATACAACTTTTACATGCGCTGTATTCAAGTAAATCACCACCGAACACAAATCTCACAATCACTAGATAAGTCCCCTGTTAGATGCCTCCCTGACCGCCCCGGCCTTATCAGTCACCCCGAGTTTCCTGTACACCTGGTTCAGATGATACTTTACATTCGCCTCCGACATGTTGAGTCTGTCCGCTATCTTCTGTCTGGACAAGCCCTCTGCCTGCAATTTAAGTATGGCTGTAGCCGTCTCACTGAGTTGAACATCATCCACTCCCGCTTTCATATATCCGGGGTAGTATCTCGTCATACTCTCAGTCTCCTTCTGCAGTTGTCTGAAATATGCCCTTCTTGCGGCTATCTCCTTATCGTCAACACCATCTTTCTCGACTTTCCATCCACAGGTATTTATAAGAGAATTCACCGCCGCACCTTCCCTAGATATAACCCTTGTAAAGCTATATTCCATCGCAGTATCAATAGCATGGCACATCGCCTTTTTCCAGTCATCATTTTTTAATCGCTGCAAAGCTACAGCCATCAGCACACTACATTCTATCCCTATATACGTACGGGACATCATCTCAGCATAATATCTCAGCTTTGTCAGCAGCGAATATGCCTGTTCATTCCGTCCGCTTTGAAGGTATACTCTCACTTTGGTTAGATAGATAAACCTGTCATATATCCTGAATTCAACATTTTCATCCGGAGCATTTTCCATCCAACCTGTAACACAGGCTCTATCTCCTCTGTACAGGCTGCATCTGGTCTCAAATGCATATATATTGGGAAGGAGATTTTGTCCTTCCTCTTTTTCAGCCTTTCCCTCTATTCCATTCAAAACCTCAAGAGCCTCCTGTGGCTTTCCGTTCTGCAAATGCAGCCACGCCAATATACCATCAGCAACAAAGCACTGCTCGATTTTTCCTCCTGCTTCCGCCTGCATTCTGCCCTTTGCCGCAAGCGTTGCCACCTCGTAATTATCTCCGCTCTTTTCAAGAAAACTCTCCGCCAAAGCAAGATTTACAAGAACTTTTCCGTATTTTCCAAGTACAAACTCAACAATCCTGCCAACCTTCGACGCCAGCTCTCTGTCTCTCTTGCTCCACTCACAGAAATCTTTTCCGCCATTCATCATTGATGGCAGATTGGATGTAACCGACCATTCCTGTATTCTTACTTCTTTATTAAAAACCATGGTGTATGCTGACTTCAAAAGCTTTAATACATCAACACTCCCCCTGTGCGGCAGACCAATATCCAGATACAGCAAAAGTCCCTTTGCATTTTTCCTGGCACTTCCCTGGTTTTCATCTGCATATAATTTTAGTCTGTCGTACCATCTTTCACTCTCATCAGGATTTAGAAGGAGTGACTGCAGCATGCTCATACCACACATAAGCTCAGGACTTTTCTCGATGACATGATCCGGAAGTTCCAGGTAATATTTTTTCAGATCATAGTAATAACCACTGTTCGCCGCATGTCTGGCATTATCGACAAGTATTGAAACTATTCGCTCTGTAACTCCTGCATTTTCATACATCTCCAAAGCTTTCCTTATATCTCCGTTAAGTCTGTAAAACAGTCCGGCATTCTCATACAGGCCTCTTATACGCTCTTTCTCGTACTTCCGCTTAAGACGTCTGCGCATAGAGACCCTCATGTGAAACTGCAGTTGATATTGTGTATTGCCATCCTTATCCATCCGGCTGGTCATAAAGTTTCCAAGCCACTTTGCCCTCTCGATCAAAAGCTCACTGTCACTTCTTCCGGTTATCATCTCAGCCTGTTTTGTTGTAAACTCATCCACCACGGATATTTCCATGAGAAATTCCTGCATTTCCACATCCCAGTTATCATACACATGATACTCAAGGTAATTACACATCTCATCCTCAACGCGTCTCGAAAAATCATTATACATATCATCTGTTATCTCGCTTGTATATGCCATTTCCATGTATTTGATGTGGCACATCTCCACAGCCAGCGGAAGTCCTGTAGTCTCATAGTACATTCTCTGCACTTGTGCCTCATTGATACTAAATCCAGCGTATTCAGCATACTTCTTTATATCCTCCAGACTGAACATAAGCAGCTTGCTGTCCACCACATAAAATCCTTCTTGAAATCTTACAGCAGAAAGCCATGGGGGAACCGGACACCGGCCAACGAGTATAACCCATACGTCTTCTCTTCTAATGAGTTCTATGATCTGCTCCCTCACTGTGTCCACATCCCCCCATGAGAGCTCGTGCAGATTATCTATGACAATTATTTTTCTTGCGTTGCTGCTTTCTACCACAAGGTCATCCGGTCTGATACCGCCGGCATCCACCACCATGTACTTACGTGTTCCAAGATATCTGCTGACAAGAGTCGTCTTTCCCGAACCACTGACCCCGAATATATATGCAGTTACATTCCCTTCATCCGCTGTCTTCAGAAGCCTCCAGGCTTTTTTCGGTTTTATAAAACAGCCTTTATTACCCGAAGCCGTATTCCCCATATGTACAAATCTCCTTTTCTCACTTTTTAATCCCGGTATAGATAATCAACACCCTGTATATATCAGCAAAGGTGCCTGCATCCAGCCCCAACGGGCCGGATATCAAGCACCTCATGCAGCTACTATTTTTATTTTACTATAATCTGCACAGCCTGTGTAGTGCCATTTACAGCAATTACATAGACCGTACACTTTCCTGCGGCCTTTGCCTTTATTCTTCCTTTGGCATCAACTGTAGCAACATTTTTATTTGTACATGCATACAAATACCTTGCACCATGTGTGCCATCAAGCACCTTCTTGCTGGCATCTGCCTTGGTATATCCAGGTTTAAGCTTAATCGTCTGCTTAACTCCCAACACGTAGCTCTTCTGTGGAAGCAGAACCTTCTTGATGTTGGTATATTTGCTGCTATTGGTAACTATATGAAGCATGACACTATTGTCTATATACTTCTTCTTACCATTTACCAGCTTATATGCCTTTACTCTCAGCTTGATCGTATCAAACTTAGCAAGTGATTTGCCATTAATTCTGGATATTGTAACTCGGGTTGCCGATGCGCCCTTTACCGATTTAACAAGACTTTTCGAGCCAAAGTTTACATAGCACTTCTGTGCATATATATCATATCCGTCAGCCTTGTTAACCTTACCCCACACAACTGTCACTTTGTTTCCGGATACTACTGCATGGATATTCTTATTGATACCAGCTGTATTTTGTGCCGGTATTTTTGCTACAAACCTGGCATTGATTTTCATATTCTTATTTGCAGCAACCTTTACCGAAGTTTTTGTACTCTTGAAGCTTCCTGTCCAGCTTCCAAGTTTACAGTTGTTTGCCGCCTTTGCCGTGCAGATAAGAACCGTTCCCTCGATCACTGATGCACCATTCTTAACTGTTTTGCCTTCTGCAGTCTTGATTGTGATCGATCCGTTTTCAGTCTTTCCAATAGCTACCTTCACATACCTGAACTTGAATGCCGCTCTTATATTCATGTTCTTTGTCACCGTAAGTTTCACTGTAGTACCAGTCTTGCCTTTGGCATCTCCGCCCCAGGCTGACAGATCACAATGCTTTGCAGGAATTGCCTTGCAGATGATATCTGTGCCTTCCTGAACCAGCTGTCCGTTAGATATCTTCTTACCGTCAGCTGTTGTGACAGTTACCGTACCATTCTTCACTGTGGCAATACTTACCTTCGCATATCTTGCCTTGAAGGCTGCTCCCACTGTGATACTTCCGTCAAGGGCTTTTTCAAATGTGCTCTCAGCCTGATCTGCCGCATCCTCTGTCCATGCGTCAAAGTCATAGTACATATCCGGTGTTGCTGTGTATGTAAGAACAGTTTTCTCGTCAATCATTTCACCATTCTCCACCTCTGTGCCATCTGGCTTTGTCACCTTTATGTTTCCATGCTCTGTATCTGCTATTGTTACAGAGTAAAGCTTAACTGCATCAACTTTAAACTCCATATTCTTTGTGACGTTTACATCACTTACAAGATATGCTCCTGTCTCAGTTCCATCCTCTGCAAGCACTGGCTGGACTGACATGATATTCTCTGACTCCTCTGAATTTTCAGCGTTCTCTGGTTCATCAATGATTATATCTCTGATTCTCCAGCCCTCAGCAGGTGTAATAACAACACTCGCATCTCCGTTCTCTCTTACCATATTATCAAGAACTACGCCATTGTCATTCTTGAATACCACATTGTCTGGTATCTTTGTAAGGTCTGTTATAGTGTAAGCTGTCTCCGGTGTGCTTTCACCACCTGCAGTCTCTATCAGATTATTATCTCTGTCATAATTTCCCTCTACAGGAATGGCATATCCAACTCTGTCAACAAGCTCTGCACTTACCTCTATGCTGTTTGTAACATCATTTAAAAGTATCTCGTTGGTAAATCCAAAGTCAGTGCCAGACTCTTCCTTGACAACCTTTCCGCCTCTGATGTACTTAACTGTCCATGCCTGGATCATATAATCATCAGAAGGTGTTATGGCAAATCTTACATCCTTGCCAGAACCTATTCTCACTAAGTTATTCTCAGCATTTATTGGCTTAAGTCCGCTTATATCTCCATCCTCGCCGACATAACCTGTACTGATGTCTATATTGTCATATTTCTTAACTTCATCCTCATTCTTGAATATTACATTTACAAGAAGTGATGGTGCGATATATGCATATATCTCTGCATCCTTTGTTATGTCTGTCAGCTTGTATGTGAGTTCATCTGAATCAACATCTGCTCCGTCAACTGTCCAGTGCTCAACTGTGTTGTATTCATCCTTCGGTGCAACTGTTATTGTAAGATCCTTATGTCTCTTGAGCTTAACCTCTCCTGATACGATCTCAAGTTCCTCTCCGTCTGAAGCTGCTGTGATCTTCGCTGAGCCTGTTCCTGTTGTACCTACCTTAACTGTATACTCTGGAATCTCCACAAACTTGACATATACTGCCACATCTGAGTAGATAGTCTTCACCTCATAGGTGGTCTGCTCCAGTCCAGTGCCTTCTATAGCCTGTGTACACTCAGGATCAAGATACCAGCCTTCGATCATCTGGCCCTCTGCAGGAGCTGCTGTAAATACTACATCTCCGCCGGATACCTGACTGTCGCCACTTGTGATCTCAGCCTTCTTGTCTAGTCCATATACCGCTGTCACAGTTCCCAGAGCAGCATCATTTGCCTCAAAGGTTATAACTGACTTGAGTTCCTGCTTAGCAAAGTGAGCAACAACATCTATGTCAGATGCCACCTTGTCAACCACAAATACGTTGCTGCCAAGCTCCTCTGCTGTGTAATCCTTTGTTCCCTCTGCTGTCTTTACTGTGTATCCCGTACACTCCATATACAGATCCGGAATAGCCGTAAACTTAAGCATTCTGTCGCCTCTGATATCCGCAGACTCTCCATATAGTG
>NZ_JBEHVV010000097.1:0-8360 GCF_040227395.1 Coprococcus sp. RTP21428st1_C9_RTP21428_210409 | reverse complement strand
TTATAAGATCCTGTGATACATCTACAAGTCGTCTTGTCAGGTATCCTGAATCGGCTGTACGAAGAGCTGTATCTGACAGACCCTTACGAGCACCATGCGCTGAAATGAAATACTCCAGAACGTCAAGTCCCTCTCGGAAGTTAGACTTGATTGGGAGCTCAATGGTCTTACCTGTTGTATCTGCCATCAGTCCTCGCATACCTGCAAGCTGCTTGATCTGCTGATTAGAACCACGGGCTCCAGAATCAGCCATCATGAATATATTGTTATATTTATCAAGACCTGCGAACAGGAGATCCTGCAGATGCTTATCTGCCTTCTCCCAGATCTTAACTACTGCCTGATATCTCTCCTCGTCTGATACAAGACCACGTCTGAACTTCTTGGTGATTTGGTCAACGAGCTTCTGTGCATCCTCAAGGATATCCTTCTTCTCATCAGGCACCTTCATATCTGAAATAGATACTGATATAGCACTTCTTGTTGAATACTTATATCCTATTGCCTTGACATCATCAAGAACCTCTGCAGTCTTTGTTGCACCGTGTGTATTGATACACTTGTCAAGGATTGGCTTGAGCTGCTTCTTTCCTACATGGAAATCTATCTCAAGCTTCAGAGCGTTCTCACGAACAGTTCTGTCTACATATCCGAGATCCTGTGGAATGATCTCATTGAAGAGAAGCTTTCCAAGTGTTGTATCGATAACACCTGTAACTTCCTCGCCCTCGAACTCACCGGTTCTTCTTACATGGATCTTGGTGTGAAGTGTAATTCCACCATTCTCATATGCAAGTATTGCCTCATTCTTGGACTTAAAATATCTTCCCTCTCCGATCTCGCCTTCCTTTTCCATTGTCAGATAGTAGATACCAAGTACCATATCCTGTGAAGGAACGGCAACAGGCGCACCATCTGATGGCTTCAGCAGGTTGTTAGGTGAAAGCAGAAGGAATCTACACTCAGCCTGTGCCTCTACTGTAAGTGGAAGATGGACAGCCATCTGGTCTCCATCGAAATCGGCATTGAAGGCTGTACATACGAGTGGGTGAAGCTTTATAGCCTTACCGCCTACAAGCACTGGCTCAAATGCCTGGATTCCAAGTCTGTGAAGTGTAGGGGCACGGTTAAGCATAACCGGATGCTCCTTGATGACATCCTCAAGAATGTCCCAAACCTGTGGCTCAAGCTTCTCTACCATCTTCTTTGCCTGCTTGATATTGTTTGCCTTACCTGTAGCTGTAAGCTCCTTCATAACAAATGGCTTGAACAGCTCGATAGCCATCTCCTTAGGGAGACCGCACTGGTAAATCTTAAGCTCTGGTCCAACTACGATAACTGAACGTCCTGAGTAGTCAACTCGCTTACCAAGAAGGTTCTGACGGAAACGTCCCTGCTTACCTTTCAGCATCTCTGAAAGTGACTTCAGTGCTCTGTTACCAGGGCCTGTTACCGCACGTCCACGTCTACCGTTATCTATAAGTGCATCAACTGCCTCCTGAAGCATTCTCTTCTCATTTCTCACGATGATCTCAGGAGCACCGAGATC
The DNA here is from genome assembly GCF_040227395.1 of Coprococcus sp. RTP21428st1_C9_RTP21428_210409. Classification (NCBI taxonomy): domain Bacteria; kingdom Bacillati; phylum Bacillota; class Clostridia; order Lachnospirales; family Lachnospiraceae; genus Coprococcus; species Coprococcus sp. RTP21428st1_C9_RTP21428_210409. The sequence continues at coordinate 6,811 of NZ_JBEHVV010000097.1, read as the reverse complement.
AAGGAGTCTGCGGAGACGATTATTTCTGTTGATAATTCTTCTGTACAGATCGTTGAGGTCTGATGTTGCAAATCTTCCACCTTCAAGCTGTACCATAGGTCTGATATCTGGTGGGATAACAGGTATTACATTCATGATCATCCACTCAGGTCTGTTCTCTGATGTTCTGAATGCCTCCATTACCTCAAGTCTCTTGATGATCCTTGTACGCTTCTGGCCGCTGCATGTCTCAAGCTCTTTCTTAAGCTCTGCGCTCTCGGCATCAAGGTCTATTGCCTTGAGAAGCTTCTGTATAGCCTCTGCGCCCATCTCTGCAACGAATGAACCGTAACCATACTCCTTCTCTGCCTCTCTGAACTCCTGCTCGTTGAGGATCTGCTTGTAAGCAAGCGGAGTATCCTTTGGATCTGTTACTATATATGATGAGAAGTACAGTACCTTCTCAAGCACTCTTGGTGATATATCAAGGATCAGTCCCATACGGCTAGGGATTCCCTTGAAGTACCATATATGTGATACAGGAGCAGCGAGCTCAATATGTCCCATACGCTCTCTACGAACGTTGGACTTTGTTACCTCAACTCCACACTTATCACACACGATTCCCTTGAATCTGATCTTCTTGTACTTACCACAATTACACTCCCAGTCCTTCTGTGGCCCAAATATTCTCTCACAGAACAGACCGTCCTTCTCAGGCTTAAGTGTTCTATAGTTGATAGTCTCAGGGCGCTTTACCTCACCATGTGACCATTCTCTTATCTTTTCAGGAGATGCAAGTCCGATTTTTATTGCGTCAAAGTTCAATGACTTTTCCTGTTCTGCATTGTCTACATTGTATTCTGGCATCTTACAAAGCTCCTTTCTTATTCTTCCTCATTATTATCCATATAATCTGAATCGCCGAGGTCTTCCATATCACTTATATCGTCGTTCTCATCAACCTCTGAGAATCCGCTTGCCTGAAGCTCATCTGCGTCATCGCCTCTGAACACCTCAGGTGCATCGCTCTCATCCATATCATCGTCTCTGTCTGATGATCTGTCGCTGAGAAGTCTCTTGATACTTGTGTTGTAATCATAAGCTTCCATGGTCTCGCTGAGATCAACTTCAACCATCTTCTTGTTGCCTTCCTCGTCCTCTTCCTCTCTTACGACTCTTACATCAAGTCCGAGAGCCTGGAACTCCTTGAGAAGTACCTTGAATGACTCAGGCACACCAGGTGCTGGTATATTGTCGCCCTTGATAATAGCCTCATATGTCTTAACACGTCCTACAACATCATCAGACTTAACTGTCAGAATCTCCTGCAGTGTGTATGAAGCACCATAAGCCTCAAGAGCCCAAACCTCCATCTCTCCGAAACGCTGTCCACCAAACTGAGCTTTACCACCCAGTGGCTGCTGTGTTACCAGTGAGTACGGACCGGTTGAACGAGCATGGATCTTATCATCAACCAGATGGTGCAGCTTGAGGTAATGCATGTAACCGATAGTTACAGGGGCATCAAAGTTCTCACCTGTTCTACCATCACGGAGCTGAACCTTACCTGTTCTGTTGATAGGCACGCCCTTCCACTCTGCTCTGTGGTCTCTGTTCGTGTAGAGGTAATCCATAACCTCAGGCTTTACTGTATCCTTGTACTTAGCCTCGAAGTCTTCCCATGTACCATTTGCATAGTCATTGGCCATCTCCAGTGTATCCATGATGTCAAACTCTGTAGCACCATTGAATACAGGAGTGGATACCTTGAATCCAAGAACCTGTGAAGCAAGTCCGAGATGGATCTCGAGGACCTGTCCGATGTTCATTCGTGAAGGAACGCCCAGTGGGTTAAGCACGATATCAAGAGGACGTCCGTTTGGAAGGAATGGCATATCCTCAACAGGGAGCACTCGTGAAACTACACCCTTGTTACCATGACGACCAGCCATCTTATCTCCGACCTGGATCTTTCTCTTCTGTGCTATATATACTCTGACCTTCTTGTCTACGCCTGCCGGAAGATCGTCTCCATCAGCACGTGTAAATACCTTTGCATCTATAACAATACCGAATGCTCCGTGTGGAACCTTCAGTGATGTATCTCTTACCTCTCTTGCCTTCTCACCGAAGATGGCACGAAGAAGTCTCTCCTCTGCTGTCAGCTCAGTCTCTCCCTTTGGAGTAACCTTTCCAACGAGGATATCACCGGCACGAACCTCTGCGCCGATTCTGATGATACCATTCTCATCAAGATCCTTGAGGACATCATTTGACAGACCTGCAAGATCTCTTGTGATCTCCTCCTTACCAAGCTTGGTATCACGAGCCTCACACTCGTATTTCTCTATATGAATTGATGTGTATACATCATCCTGTACAAGTCTCTCGCTGAGAAGAACCGCATCCTCGTAGTTGTAACCTTCCCATGTCATGAAACCGATCAGTGGGTTCTTACCAAGTGCGATCTCTCCGCCAGATGTTGAAGGGCCATCTGCGATAACCTCTCCAGCCTTTACGTGGTCACCCTTGAACACGATAGGTCTCTGGTTCATACAGTTACCCTGGTTGCTTCGTGCAAACTTGATGATGTGATATACATCCTTTGTTCCATCCTCATCTGCTCTTACACAGACCTCTGTGCTGTTTGAATATTCTACAACACCGTCTCTCTTGGCAACAACGCAAACACCTGAATCTACAGCAGCCTTTGCCTCCATACCTGTTCCAACCACTGCTGACTCTGTCATCATAAGAGGAACCGCCTGACGCTGCATGTTTGATCCCATGAGGGCACGGTTAGCATCATCGTTCTGAAGGAATGGGATCATCGATGTAGCAACTGAGAATACCATCTTAGGTGATACATCCATGAGATCAACCTTTGACTTAGGGAACTCGGTTGTATCAGCTCTGAATCTTCCTGATACATTGTTCTTGACAAAGTGTCCATTCTCATCTATAGGCTCATTAGCCTGTACTACTCTGTATCTGTCCTCCTCGTCTGCTGTAAGGTAAACAACCTCATCTGTAACAACAGGGTTAGAAGGATCTGTCTTATCAAGCTTTCTATATGGAGCCTCAACGAAACCATACTCGTTGATACGCGCATATGTAGCCAGTGAGTTGATAAGTCCGATGTTAGGACCCTCAGGGGTCTCGATAGGACACATTCTACCGTAGTGTGTATAGTGTACATCTCGGACCTCGAATCCGGCTCTGTCTCGTGAAAGTCCACCAGGGCCAAGGGCTGAAAGTCTTCTCTTATGAGTCAGTTCTGACAGAGGGTTATTCTGATCCATAAACTGTGACAACTGTGAACTTCCGAAGAACTCCTTAACAGCAGCCGTTACAGGCTTGATATTGATAAGGGACTGAGGTGTGATAGACTCAGCATCCTGTGTTGTCATTCTCTCTCTTACAACTCTCTCAAGTCTTGAAAGACCGATTCTATACTGGTTCTGAAGAAGCTCTCCAACCGCTCTGATACGTCTGTTGCCCAGATGGTCGATGTCATCGTCATTACCAATGCCATACTCGAGGTGAATGTTGTAATTTATGGAAGCAAATATGTCTTCCTTTGTAATATGCTTTGGTACGAGGTCTGACATGTCTCTCTCTATGGCAGCCTTGAGCTTCTCTGTATCATCGCCATACTCCTCGAGGAGTCCCTCGAGAACCGGATAATATACTCTCTCCACAATGCCAAGCTCAGCAGGATCAAAATCCACATAATTGGCAATGTTGACCATCATATTAGAAAGAACCTTAACGTTTCTCTCCTCTGTCTGGATCATAACATAAGGAACTGCTGCATCCTGAATTGTGTCTGCAAGCTCCTCTGATACTGTTGTTCCAGCTTCAGCGATAACCTCTCCTGTGCTAGGATCGATAGCATCCTCAGCAAGGACATGTCCTGCTATACGAGCCTTGAGAGCAAGCTTCTTGTTGAACTTGTAACGTCCAACCTTTGCAAGATCGTATCTTCTCGCATCAAAGAACATAGCATTAATAAGGCTCTCTGCATTCTCAACTACTGAAGGCTCGTCTGGTCTGATCTTCTTGTAAAGCTCTACCACGCCCTCTGCATATGACTTTGCAGGATCCTTGTTAAGACTCTCCATGATCTTTGGCTCCTCGCCAAATAAATCTATGATCTCCTGATCTGTTCCAAGACCAAGTGCACGGATAAGAACAGTCACAGGTACCTTTCTGGTTCTATCCACACGAACATAGAATACATCGTTGGAATCTGTCTCATACTCCAGCCATGCACCTCTGTTAGGAATTACTGTACATGCATACAGCTTCTTACCAACCTTATCATGTGTTATATCATAGTAAATACCAGGTGAACGCACTAACTGGCTTACTATAACTCGCTCTGCACCATTGATAACGAATGTTCCTGTCTCTGTCATAAGAGGAAGATCACCCATGAATATCTCATGATCTGACATCTCCTTAGCATCTCCGACTCTGAGTCTGACCTTGACTCTGAGAGGCGCCGCATATGTTGCATCTCTCTCCTTGCATTCCTCGATACTGTACTTCAAGTCATCTTTACAGAACTGAAAATCTACGAACTCAAGACTATACTGTCCAGAGTAATCAGTGATAGGAGAAATATCCCTGAATGCTTCCTTCAGACCGTCAGTTAAGAACCAGTTGTATGAATTCTTCTGAACCTCTATGAAGTTAGGCATCTCCAGGACGTCCTTCTGCTTAGCGTAGCTCATTCTGTAGCCTTTTCCAGACTTGACAGGACTAATTCTGTTCTTTTCCATCGACACATTCACCCCTTGGAATTTATTTTTATGCTTTTTAAGACAAACCTTAGTTTAAATAAGTGTTTTAAAGCCATTTATCACCCTATTATGATGTGTATGCACACGAAGCCATAATAGTGACAGTTTACTATCCTAACAGCAAATGCAATATTTGTCAACTATATTTTGGAATTTTTTTAGATTTTTTTATTAATTGAGAAAAGATGTATAGAAAAACCGGCCCGGCGGGATGAGATCCACCTCCGCCAGGCCGAATAAAGTCTGATAATAAAATAAGGATCAAATTACTTTAATGTAACCTTAGCGCCCTCAGCCTCGAGCTTTGTCTTAGCTTCCTCAGCCTCTTCCTTAGTAGCGTCCTCCTTGATTACCTTTGGAGCACCATCTACAGCGTCCTTAGCTTCCTTAAGACCTAAGCCTGTAAGCTCACGAACAACCTTGATAACCTTAACCTTGTTAGGACCAACCTCTGTAAGCTCTACGTTGAATGAATCCTTCTCCTCGGCTGCTGCTGCACCGTCTGCACCTGCTGCTGCAACTACAACACCTGCTGCTGCTGATACGCCGAACTCCTCTTCACAAGCCTTAACTAAGTCGTTTAACTCTAATACTGATAAACCTTTGATTACTTCAATAATTTCCTGAGTTGTCATTATGTTTTTCCTCCATATAATATAATTTGTTATTTTGTAATGTATCCACACATCATTCTCGTATCATGCGGATACCATTTGTCCATGATATAGACAGTTGAATATCTGACAGCATATGATCCCGGCAGTGCCGATATATACATCAGATGTTCTATCAGGCTTAATATTAAGCCTCCTTCTGCTCTGCGATCTGCTTGATAACACGAGCGAAGTTTGCGATAGGTGACTGGATACTTCCAAGGAACTTGGAAATAAGCGCGTCTCTTGAAGGGATCTTTGCAATAACCTGGATTCCTTCTGCATCGTAGAATGTACCTTCTACAACGCCGCCCTTAAGCTCAAGAGCTGGGGCATTCTTTGCGAAGTCTGCAAGAACTCTTGCAGCCGCTGTAGCGTCATCCTTGCAGATTGCAAGACCAGTTGGTCCCTCTAAACAACCCTTAAGGCCTTCGAACTCTGTTCCCTCGATAGCGAAGTTAACCATTGTGTTCTTGTATACCTTGTATACAACACCAGCTTCTCTTAAATTCTTACGGAGCTGTGTATCCTGCTCAACTGTAAGACCACGATAGTCTACAACTACTGCAGTAGCAGCGCCTTCAAGATTTGCCTTGATCTCTTCTACTATTGGCTTCTTTAACTCTACCTTTGCCATAATGCGCCTCCTTATTTTACTAATGACTGCACATTCCAAGATATAAAAAAACTCTCAAAGCCCTAAGACCTGAGAGTAGATTGTTAATTCAATAACGATATCTTTCCTCGGTAGGTGATATAACATCTTACGCCCTAGGGCACCTACTGTCTTCGGCAGTTCATCGTTGCTTAATGTAACACACTGCAAATGCAATGTCAACAATTTTTTTATTTTTTACCCGGCCTGACTCAAATCCGTTTATTGCCAGGCTCACGCTCGCGCGCCGATCGTCTCATCCACAGCATTTGCTATTGCGTCTGCTATGGCTTCAAAATTGTAATCATACAGGTAATTGTCGTAATCGTTGTTGATAAAGCCTGTTTCTATGAGCACTGCGGGCATTTCAGTCCGGCGCAGCACCGCCAGCCCCGGCCTCTCCTCAACATTTATATTTCGAAAGCCCAGCTTTTCAAGCTCGCTGTTGATCTCCTGTGCAAGATTGTATTTCACTCCGCTTTTATCGTAGACAAGGGTCTGCACTCCGCTGTACTTGTTGGCCTCCGGTGCAGAGTTGCGGTGAAGCGATATAAAATAATCTGCTCCGCTCTCATTTCCCTTCTGTGCTTTGCGGACCGGAGAATCGTATACATCCTCCGTTCTGGTGTATACCACATCATATCCCCTGCGGGTGAGTTCATCCCCAAGTGCCAGCGCCAGGTTCAGGTTATCGTTTTTCTCAAGCCTGCCCT
>NZ_JBEHVV010000096.1:0-9068 GCF_040227395.1 Coprococcus sp. RTP21428st1_C9_RTP21428_210409 | reverse complement strand
GTATGATAGGAGTCTCCAAAACTTTTGGTGGGAGTTCGATTCTCTCATCCCCTGTTTGATTGGCGTCAGAAACCTTGATTTTACAAGGCTTCTGGCGTTTTTATTTATATAAGAAAAGTTGACTTAGCCGTACGGCTTATTGTATAATCAGAATTATACAAAATTAGCCGTACGGCTTATTTGCAAAGCGTATATATATAATTTAGCCGTACGACCATATGATGCGTATGAAGTTATGTGTTGATAATTTGATATAGAAAGACGAGGAATATGTATGAAAATAATAGATTCAAAATCTTTGGGTGAGACAATCAGAATAAGAAGAAAAGAACTGAAATATACTCAGGCTTATATAGCAGAATTTACAGGATTTAGTGTAAGTTTTATTTCGGATTTGGAAAGAGGTAAGGCTACAGCAGAAATCGGAAAGGCAATTACAATTATCAATTTACTGGGAATGGATATTCTCGTAGAAAAGAGAGGTTAGAATATGAGAAATTTGGGGGTTTGGATAGAGATTGGTGGCTTGCAGACATATGTAGGTCGTATAATTGGAGAAAAAGAAGAAGATGCTAGATTCTCATATGCAGAAGAGTATTTATCTGGTAACATAGCCAGACCGATATCAATTCATTTGCCATTATCTGAAAATGCATTTTCCGTTGATGATACAAGGAATTTTTTTGAAGGTTTGTTACCTGAAGGATTTACCAGAAGATGTGTGGCTGGGTTATTGCATACAGACGCAAATAATTATCTGTCATTATTAGCCGGGTTAGGTAATGAGTGTCTGGGAGCAATAAAAATTACAGATGAGAATAACGAAGTAGTAAATGCAGATTATCAGAAATTGACAATTGATGAGGTTAGTCAGTTGGCAAGAGAAGGAGCAATGGAGACTGCGGAGTTAGTCACAAAGTCACATTTGTCACTTACAGGAGCATCTGGAAAGGCTGGGTTATATTATGATGAAAATAATAAAGCTTGGTATTTACCCAAAGGGTCAGCGCCAAGTACACATATAGTAAAGCAGAGTCATGTAAGGCTTGACGGAATAGTTACAAATGAGCAGTTGTGTATGATGACGGCAGGAAATATGGGAATAGAGATTCCTGAAAGTTTTATAGTCAATGTCGGGGATGGCAGAGATGAGGAAGTTTTGCTAGCAACTAAAAGATATGATCGTGCAATAAAGGACGGATTAAAAAAAATCAATGGGTTAAGTGTTCCGTACAGGTTACATCAGGAAGATTTCTCTCAAGCGATGGGAATTTCGGCGCATAACAAATATGAGAGTGATAATGCCGGATATTTAAAAATGATGTTTGAGATCATAAGACAGAAATCGTTCAACCCGATAGCAGATCAATTGAAAATGTGGGATATATGTATATTCAATTACCTAATAGGCAATACAGATAATCATATCAAAAATGTTTCATTGCTTTATGATGAAGAGTTGAAAACAGTACGTTTGGCACCGGCATATGACATATTGAGTACTGTGATATATACAAGCAGTACCAGAGATATGGCATTTAGTATTGGGAATGAGTATGATATCGAAAAGATCACCAGAGATTCATTTAGAAGAGAAGCGGCTAATATTGGACTAGGAGAGCAAATGGCCATGAAGCGGTTTGATTATTTGGCAAATGCGTTTCCGTATGCGTTGAATAAGGCATGTGATGAATTACTGGGCAAAGGATTTAACAAGGCGATTGATATTTATGAGAGAATTAGGGACAAGAGGAGAGAGTTTATTTCATAAGAAATACAAGATCAATGACTAATGCTTGGACTATGCAAGAAGGGACAGAACGTTTTAGTAAAATACGACAAAAACATAATAAGGATTTTGTTATGGGTTATGCGTTTAACCTTTGTAAAAATCAGATCTTGATTGTACCATGTAATTACAAATTCAGGTAAAGAGGGTATGGATATGATACATAACAGGGTTAGGATTGTGGATGTCGCAGATGCACTAGGACTTAGTACCGCAACTGTCTCAAAAGTGATTCATGGAAATACAGAAAAGATTTCAGATGAAACAGTAAAACGTGTTCAGCAGGAGCTTGAAAGGACAGGATATATCCCGAATATGGCAGGCATTCTGCTTGCGAGAAACAACTCAAGAATCATCGGAGTGGTGGTGAATGACCATGTGAAGTATGAGGGGAGGGTTTTAGAAGATGGATTCGTGATGGCATCACTGAATGTCTGCTCGCGGCATATGTATTCGAATGGGGAATTATAGGCGTATACACATTGCTCACTACGGAAGAAATATTCAGATTAGCCGTATCGCTGGCGATTTTTAGAAAGCGCAAATGGATGATCAGTTTGTCATAGCGTTATGCTATGATAAATAACAAAGCGGGTGTAGTATTGCTCCGCGGTAAATTCTTATTTTCTGTGCGAAGGAGAATATATATTGAGAGTTATATCTAAAGATGAAGCAATCATTTTATGGGAAAAATTAAATAATGAATTTAAGTTTAAGCCGGGAACAGACATCACTGGCGAATGGATTATAATACCAGGCGATACAAAAAAGTATCATAAAGCGACTCCCTGGAGTGAAGAACAAGAGAAGATAATCAATTCAATTTTGAAGGAATTAGGACTGGAAAAAATGTATACCTTAGACTGGAATCATGATTGTTTTGAATTCTCACCAATGGAAGATATTTCAATGAATTATAACTATTATGATCCTGATAGACAATGTCAAGTGTATTTTCCAACATATTATCCAGATGGAGATTATTATTTTTTCATTGATAGCACATGGGATTGTGGAATCTTCGGTCATCCCTGGCGAAATGAAATTATAGTAATGGGAAAAGAACTGATTAAAAGGTTTGAAAAAAACAAGGAAATACTAGGACTTTAAAGATATGGAATTAAGACTATTACGCTATTTTCTGACAGTAGCAAAGGAACAGAGCTTTACAAAGGCAGCAGAACAATTGCATATTACTCAGCCAAAAAAGAGTTTATAAAAAAGGAAGATCTCATAGGAAAAACATTGATCCTGCCCGAAAGAGGAAATGTTCAAAGTGAACTTGCCAATTGGTTTGGAAAAGACTTTTCGAAACTGCAGATTGCTTTTACGAGTAATCTTGGAACCAATGCCGGAGTCATGGCAGCAAATGGATTGGGGTATCCGATATCAATCGAAGGTGCTGCAAAGTATTGGAGAGATGACATTCTTGTACAACGAAAAATTTTTCCTGAAATTACGACAAGTACTGTGATTGCCTGGAGACGAAACATTCCATATTCCCTGGCGGTCAGTAAGATGATAGAAGAAATAAATGCTTTTCAGGCATAGGAGAGAATTTAATTGACAAGACTCTTGAATTTGTATCCAGGTGGTAGGGGATGAAATACCAGTTATTGACAAAAAGTTATAAATGATATAGTATAGCAACAATTAAAAAGAGCTTGTCTCGGCACGTAAGAAGACTATAGATTTTGCTGTTTCTGAACATAACAGTTTTATCTATAGTCTTTTTATTTGGCAACAGGAGGTTGTATGAGTAAAAGAGAGTGGATAAAGAAGATAACTGTTATAATAATTGGTTCAGTTATTGCCGCATATGGTATAACCCTGGCATTGTATGCCGGATTTGGCGGTGCAACGCTTGCGGTATTATGGCAGGGAATATCCGGTACGTTTCATGTGAGTATTGGAGCAGCGTCGTTTATCGTGGCTGTGATTATGATCTTGTTTGTTCTCATATATGACAGATCGCAGATACATATAGGAACGATACTTTACCAGATCGTTTACAGCTTGTGTGTTGATCTGTTTGCGCAAATGCATGTCTACAGCAAATACATGTGGCTCAATATGTTGATCATGCTCGTCGGAATTGTGCTGTTTGCGGTGGGAACAGGACTGTATGCGGCAGCAGACCTTGGGCGTGGTTCGTACGAGGCTGTGACATTTGCACTTGCAGAGAAGAATCACTGGCAGGTGAAGATAGTCAGGATGATACTTGATGCGGCCATGGTTGTGATAGGTGTGATCCTTGGGGGAAAGTTCGGTGTGTGTACGGTTGTTACTGTGATTGTATCGGGGCCAATAATTCAGTTTACTGTTGGGAGAGCAAAGAGAATCATAAAACTATAAATTCTCTTTCCTATATTCATTCGGCGTAATCCCATAGTGCCTGTGAAACAACTCACAGAAATAGCTCGTACCGGAAAATCCATAGGCGTATGTCACATCAGTCACGGACATAGAAGAGTTTCTAAGCATAGCACATCCCTTTTCAAGGCGATAGTTGTTCAGGTATTGCATGGGTGATACCGACAGGTATCTCTGGAAAAGAGATGTGCATTTTGTTTTGCAGCAGCTTCCGGCGCTGGAGATGTCTTTGAGCAATAGCTTGCCTGGATAATTCTTCTGGATGACTCCAATCATGGCGGTGAGTGACAGGAGGTCATATGAATTTTCTACATTCTTATTCTGAGTATCCATAGTGCAGGCATCTGCTGTTGACAAAGTTGCAAATTATAACTGTACGATCCTTGATGTTGCCAAGGTGAAAATAGGTGACAATTGTTTCATGGCGCCAAATGTAGCGATATACACAGCAGGTCATCCGATATATCCTGATGTGCGAAGTGCTATGTGGGAGTATGGCAAGGAAGTGACCTTTGGGGACAACGTGTGGATAGGCGGCAACACTGTGATCTGCCCTGGCGTGCATATTGGAAGTAACGTTATAATCGGTGCGGGCAGTGTTGTTACAAAGGATATCCCTGATTGGGCAGTTGCAGCGGGAAATCCATGTAAGGTGCTTCGCATGATCACAGAGGATGACAAGAGAAGACTTTTCCGCGATGAGGAGATAGACGATGAAGCCTGGGCTGAGATCTGCCAGAAGCTGGGCTGGTAATGTTACACCACAGGTTCATTGAATTTTTCTGGGTGTCAGTGCATAATGAGAACAACGTGGGCTGATACGATTCAATCCGAGGTTACATTACTTGTGACCTATCCTGTTGCGAAAGATATAGGACGCTGGCAGGCAGCGAAAAACTTTGCTCCAATGCCGAACGTAAGGGTCGGTCTCGTTGTTCGGACAACAGAAAAATCAGTCATTAGAGGGTGGGAGTATTACTGAGGCAATACACCATCCTCTTAAATTTGTGCTGTTCATCATACTTAATATAACTTATGAATTTGTCTGATTGAATTTAAAATAATTAGTGCTAAAATGAAGTTGGTTAGGAAAAACTAACTAGATGAGTATACAGACGAAAGGTGGTTATATTTGTGATGAGCATTTTACTGAGTATAGGTCTTGTTGTTTACATAATATTACTTATAATAAGCTGTAAGAATAAGGGTAATAAGAAGATACAGATTGCAACGCAGTTGGTTCAGGGCGCACTATGGACTCTGCTTGCGGTGGACAACTGGCAGAATGGACACTTGATTACACTGATCGTATATGTGGTGATCATTGTACTTTCATTTGCAGGGGTCGTGCATTTGGTTGTTAAGAAGTAGGAGAGACTTAGATTAATATTGATTTGAGGTTGTGTCAGAGGAGATGATGTGGTTATGTCATATGAAGAGTATAAAAACATGAATGTTCGTATAGAACTGCTAGAAATTCTGGCTGAGGCAGAAGATGATGTGAGAAATGTCAGGGTTGCCCCTGCATCCGAGACATTTGGCGATTTGAGAAAAATGCTTCAAGAGGGGTGAGCTGTTTTAAAAGTCTGCTCAGGCGGTTGGCGGTGCTGTTGGTCACAATCCAATATCAATCGTCATCCCGTGTCACAGAGTAGTCGGTACAAATGGAAGTTTGACCGGTTATGCAGGTGGAATAGACAAGAAGATCAAGCTGTTGGAGATAGAGAAAACAGATATGAAAGATTTATTCAGACCTAAGAAAGGAGCAGATCAGTTTATGCCGCACACCCTGCAGACCTCATGAACCCAGCGGTCGGCGTCAAGCAGCAGTTCTTCGTGCTGCAGATCAAATTCACAGATATCCGGATCGGCGAAACACTTCCTGTAACGCTCAAGATATTTCTCACCCATTTTCTTGGCGTAGAATACGTGGATAGTCGTTCCGGGTACGTTTATGTGTTCTCCAACGCTTGTGTACAGGTCGGTGCAGAACTGATTCTTCATGGACTCCTTGGATATGAATGAAAAGTCTATTCCACTTCCTTTGCCCATGATCTCCATGAATTTCTTCATATATTCAGAACTGTCATTTCCTTCGTTCATTTTCTTCTCAAATACTTTTTTTAGAATACCGCTTTCCTCGCCGGTGATAAAAGGATAGAACATAGGCATCATGATGGCTGTCTCAAGCTTTGCCAGCCACTTTGGCGCCTGATCCATGTCGCTTGAACCTATGATTCCATGATCTATATGTATATTCTGACGCCCGATCAGGAGAGAGACAAATGAACCTCCGAGGGAACAGCCGTACGCTGCAAACAGCTTTCCGTCAAGCTTATCTTTGATGTAGTTCTCAACCTTCAGAACTTCGTCAAGCTCTGAAATAAATGTAGAATTCTCCGTATCGTCAAATCCACTGTAGCTGACAACCAGAGTATGAAAGTGCTCCTGAAGCCCATCAAGAACGTGTCCAAAGTTGGTTTTCCAATAGTAGCAGGTGCCAGGAAAGAGCATGATGCTCGGTTTATTTTTATCCCCGAATTCGTAAATTTTCATAAAAATATTCTCCCGATTGTTTGTTAATGTGCTAAAATCAAGTACGTTAGACATACCTAACTAATACAGATACTAGCACTGGCGAAAGCGACTGTCAATGTAAGTTCTTAATTGTCCCATATCTCCGGAATCAATGCCCTTGTCTTGACTTCAATTAAAACATAACGGTGTTTTTGTATGTTGTAGAACAGCATATCAATAAATTTTTTAGCATCTCCGACAAAAAAGGGTATTCTTTGCTGACAAAAGCAAATTCACGATCTAATTCAAGAAGAATTTTTGGGGAATTATCCATGATTGCATATTTCAATTCTTTTTCATCATACCCTTTTCTGAGATTAAGAAAATGCAAAGAGGAAAGTCAGAGAATGAGAATTATTACTATTTTCTTGACAATAAAATAAAAACAGAATATAATCCTTATTAAGAACTAATCCCAATAATGAGTGGCGACAAGCAGGAGAAATGCCATTCAAAAAAATCTTGATATATTGGTAGAGGAAGGTGCATAAAGTGCAGCGAGATTTTTGATGCGGATATGGATGAAATTACCGAATTTGCTGGAAAAAATTCGTAACATTCATGGAATTGAATTTTTGGATTATGATATTTCATTTAAAGACATTTGCCCGAAATGCAGGGAGAAAAATAGTAAAGAAAACGGAGGTAAAAGAGATGGCAGTAAACAAATATGCAGGAACACAGACAGAGAAGAATTTACAGGAGGCATTTGCAGGAGAGTCTCAGGCGAGAAATAAGTATACCTATTTTGCTTCTGTAGCGAAAAAGGAAGGCTATGAGCAGATGTCTGCATTATTTTTAAAGACCGCAGATAATGAGAAAGAACATGCAAAGATGTGGTTCAAGGAATTAGCAGGAATTGGTGATACAAAGAAAAATCTGGCGGCAGCTGCAGAAGGCGAGAATTATGAGTGGACAGATATGTATGAAGGCTTTGCGAAAACAGCCGAAGAAGAAGGTTTCCCTGAGCTTGCAGCAAAATTCAGAGCAGTAGGAGAAATTGAGAAGCATCATGAGGAGAGATATCGTGCACTTCTTAAGAATATTGAAACTGCACAGGTATTTGAAAAGAGTGAAGTTAAGGTATGGGAATGCCGTAACTGCGGACATATCGTGGTAGGAACAAAGGCTCCTGAGGTATGTCCGGTATGTAATCATCCACAGAGCTATTTTGAAGTACATGAAGAGAATTATTAAGGAGATGAGATTATTACGAAAAAGCAAGTGATTAATTCAAAAAAAGCAGTAATGATAGGCTGTGGTTTTGTCGGTTCTGCGTCAGTCTTTGCTTTAATGCAGAGTGGCTTGTTTACAGAGATTGTCCTTATCGATGCAGATAAGAACAAGGCAGAAGGAGAAGCGATGGATATCAGTCATGGTATTCCATTTGCGAGTCCGATGAAAATATATGCCGGAGATTATGATGATGTGGCTGATGCTGCAATTGTTGTCATATCTGCCGGAGCGGGACAGAAACCGGGAGAGACAAGGCTTGATCTCGTAAATAAAAATGTAGCAATATTTAAGTCAATCATTCCTGAAATAGCAAAGAGAAATTTTGCAGGTATCATGCTTGTAGTTGCGAATCCGGTAGATATCCTGACTCAGGTAGCCATAAAGTTATCAGGACTTCCAGAAAACAGGGTTATTGGATCGGGTACTGTGTTAGATAGTGCCAGATTAAGATATAAGCTTGGTGAGCATTTATCTGTGGACAGCAGGAGTGTTCATGCATTTATAGTAGGTGAGCATGGAGACAGCGAAGTTGTAGCATGGTCATCAGCCAATGTATCTGGTGTTCCATTAAGTGAAATGTGTGAAATGCGTGGACATTACAAGCACAAGGAAAACACGGCAGAAATAGCTACAGCAGTCAAGAACAGTGCTTATGAGATTATAAACAAAAAGCACGCTACATATTATGGAATTGCAATGTCTGTAAAAAGAATCTGCGAAGTGATTATGAGAGATGAAAAATCAATACTTCCTGTATCACACATGATTCATGGAGTATATGATATTGACGGAGTATCGTTAAGTATGCCAGCTATTGTAGGTGCAGATGGTATTGAGTCTGATATACCTATTAATTTAAGTGGCGAGGAAGCGTTAAAGCTTAAGGAATCTGCAGATTCATTGAAAAAGATTATGGAGACAATTGAATTATAAATTTTACACATGGAAGGAGAAAAAGGCATGGAAGTAAAGTATTATATATGTAAGCATTGTGGAAACATTGTTGAAAAGGTAAAGGATAAGGGTGTACCTGTAATTTGTTGCGGAGAACCTATGCAGGAATTAAAAGCCGGAGTGACAGATGCTGCTGTCG
>NZ_JBEHVV010000095.1:0-9132 GCF_040227395.1 Coprococcus sp. RTP21428st1_C9_RTP21428_210409 | reverse complement strand
CTGATGGATAAGGATAAGGCTATGAAGACCATTCAGGAGTATGGTGCGGAGGCCGTCATCATAGATGAGGATAAGAATGTGTATGTCAGTGAAGGCCTGAAGGACCGATTCACCATAACGGCAGAAGACTATAAATTGGCAGAGTGATGTGAAGATATGGCAGGATGGTTTAGAAAAAAAGATCTGATATTGTGTGGAGTCCTTTTAGTAGCGGGAATTATATGCTGGCTTGTCATGCGGCTTGTGCTTCCGACGGGCAATACCGCGGATGTGTATATAGATGACAAACTGGTGCAGACCATAGACATGACAGTCGACGATACCTATGAGTTCAACACGGACAGGGGCAGCAACACTGTTGTGGTTGAATCTGGGAAGATCAGTGTCGGTGATGCGGACTGCCCGGATAAGGTGTGCGTGAATATGGGCTGGAAGAGCAGGAGAGGAGAGACTATAACCTGTCTTCCGCACAAGCTTGTCATAGAGATACAAGGTGGCAGGGAAAGAGATATAGATGTGCAGTAGAGATAAAAATGATCAGAAAAGTTCAGAGACGGCGGTGGATAGAATGCATGGCTGGAGTACAAAAAGGATCACATACACAGGTATGTTCGTGGCCATAGCCATGGTATTTTCCTATCTTGAATCCATGATCCCGGTGAATATAGCTGTTCCGGGAATCAAGCTGGGACTTGCAAATATGGTCACCATAGTTGTCATGTACAGGCTGAGGATATCAGATGCGTGGATAGTGTCACTGGTGAGAGTGGTGCTGTCATCGCTGTTGTTTGGCAATATGACGGTTATGGTATACAGCATGGCGGGAGCGGTGTTGTCACTTCTGGTCATGACGCTTTGCAGGAAAAAGGATCTGTTTGGTCTCCTTGGAACGAGCATACTGGGCGGAGTGAGCCACAACGCAGGGCAGATAGCAATGGCAGCACTTCTCATGAAGAGTGGCAATATCATGTTGTATATGCCGGTGCTGTGCATATCGGGAACTATAGCCGGTGTGTGCATAGGGCTGGCGGGGGCTGTGCTTGTCAGAAAGCTTCCGTCCATAGAATATTAGAATGATATCCGAATGAATTTATAAATGATCACATGTAAGATACAGAAAAGACATAAGTGTCTATATCTTATATGTGATCGTTTTTTATGCGGATAAGCAGAAGAATTTCCATATTTTAAAATGATAATATATCCCCATTTAGGTTGTTTTTGAGGGCTTAAAGCGTTATTATATAGGGAGATTTTTTTAATAAAAATATATAAGGAAAAGAGGTAGAACATGGGTTTGTTAACATTTCTGGGCGGAATTCATCCATATGAAGGCAAAGAATTGTCAATGGAAAAGCCTGTCAGAGAATACCTTCCAAAAGGTGACTGCGTGTACCCGCTGAGTCAGCATATAGGGGCACCGGCCACACCTATAGTGAAGAAGGGCGACAGAGTCCTGGTTGGTCAGAAGATTGCGGAGACCAGTGGCTTCGTGTCAGCAAATATACATTCATCCATATCGGGAAAGGTCAAGGCGATCGAGCCGAGATATGTGCCTGGTGGATCAAAGGTTGAATCAATAGTTGTAGAGAATGATGGCCTGTTTGAGGAGATCGACTTTGCAGCAAATGTAAAAGATCTGTCCACTCTGTATAGAGAGGATGTGAAGGAGATCATCAAGGAGGCCGGAATAGTAGGAATGGGCGGCGCCGGTTTCCCTGCAAATGTCAAGCTGTCCCCGAAGAACGAGGATGCGATCGACTACATAATAGTAAATGGCGCAGAGTGTGAGCCATATCTTACTTCGGATTACAGAAGGATGATGGAGGAACCGGACAAGCTGATACTGGGACTTGAGATATGTATCAATCTGTTTGATCATGCAAAGGGAATCATCGCCATAGAGGATAATAAGCCTGAGGCAATAGAACTTCTCAGGGATAAGGTAAAGGACAATGACAAGATCGAAGTCCATGTGATGAAGACCAAGTACCCTCAGGGTGCCGAGCGTCAGCTCATATATGCTAACACTGGAAGATATGTCAACTCCAAGATGCTTCCAGCGGATGCTGGATGTATAGTTCACAATGTTGATACCATCGTGTCCATATATGAGGCAGTTATAGAGGGAAGACCACTCTACACAAGGATAGTCACCATAACAGGTGATGCCATAGAGAATCCATGCAATCTTATGGTGAGGATAGGAACAAACTGTCAGGAGCTTATAGAGGCTGCGGGTGGATTTAAGGATGGTGTGGTTCCTGAGAAGGTGATCTCAGGCGGTCCTATGATGGGAAAGGCACTTTTCTCATTGGATGTTCCTGCAACCAAGGGAGTGTCGGCACTGCTGTGTATGACACATGACGAGGTGGCAGACCTTGAACCGAGCAACTGTATCAGATGCGGACGCTGTGTTGATGTGTGTCCGGGACGTATTGTTCCTTCGATGCTTGCTTCACTGGCTGAGCATGGGGATACAGAGGGATTCCTGGCTCACAACGGAATGGAGTGTTGTGAGTGTGGATGCTGTTCGTATGTGTGTCCGGCGAAGAGACATCTGACACAGACCATTGCGGGAACAAGAAAATCCATCATTGCAAATAAAAAGAAGTAGGAGGTGTACACATTGGATAATACATTTAAGATTTCGTCATCTCCACATGTCAGAGATAAACGAAGTACACAGAGCATTATGCTGGATGTGATCATTGCTTTGCTTCCGGCAACCGTATTTGGAATCATCAACTTCGAGCTGAACGCTATGATACTTATACTCACATGCGTGGTCTCATGCGTGCTGTTTGAGTGGCTGTACCAGAAGATGATGAACAGAAAAGTAACCATAAGCGATCTCAGTGCAGTTGTAACAGGACTTCTTCTTGCACTGAACCTCTCACCGGATGTACCGGTGTGGATGGCGATACTCGGAAGTGCATTTGCCATTATAATAGTTAAACAGCTCTTTGGAGGACTGGGATTCAACTTCATGAATCCAGCGCTGGGCGCAAGATGTTTCCTTCTCATATCATTTGCAGGAAGAATGACATCATTCTCGTATGATGGTGTGACAACTGCTACACCTCTTGCAGTACTCAAGAACACAGGGGATCTGGCAAATGTCAATGTACTCAATATGTTTCTTGGAAATATACCGGGAACCATAGGTGAGACATCAGTTGTATGTTTACTTGTTGGTGCGGCTTATCTTCTGATCAGAAGAGTTATAAAGCCGGTTATTCCATTTACATATATAGGAACATTTGCGGTGCTCATTATGATATATGCGGTTGCATCGGGTAGAGGTTTTGATCTTACATTCCTCGCAGCACACCTGTGCGGTGGTGGTCTGATGCTTGGAGCATTCTTTATGGCAACTGACTATGTTACATCACCTATCACACCTGCGGGTAAGGTTGTGTTTGGTGTGATACTTGGTATACTCACATTCTGTTTCAGAATATACGGAGGATCAGCAGAGGGCGTATCATATGCGATCATATTCTCCAACCTGCTTGTGCCACTCATTGAGAGATGGACACAGCCGAAGAGCTTCGGAGAGGGCGCAGAGCTTGCAGCCCAGGGTGACACAGCCGGAACAAAGTCCAAGATGGATACAAAGTCGATTGTTATAGCAACTATAGCAATCATGATAATCACAGTCATAGCAGGATTTGCACTGGCTTATGTATATAAGATCACAAAGGATCCTATAGCAGTTACAGAGCAGAAAGCAAAGGAAGAGGCATATAAGGCGGTATTCGATGATGCGGATTCGTTTGACAGCTATGCTGACTTTGATGCCGATGCGGCTGCAAAGATCCTGTCAGATGCCGGATATAACGCAGATATAGATGAGATCGTGGAAGCAAAGGGCAGCGATGGTTCAGCACTTGGATATGTTGTGACTGTCACATCACATGAGGCGTATAGTGGAGACCTTCAGCTTGCCATGGGAGTCAGAGCGGATGGAACGACAAATGGAATTTCATTCCTGTCACTCTCAGAGACCGCAGGACTTGGTATGGAGGCTGACACAGACAGCTTCAAGTCGCAGTTTGCAGGCAAGAAGGTCGATAAGTTCCAGTACACCAAGTCAGGTGCCACAGTGGACGAGGAGATAGATGCCCTGTCAGGAGCTACCATCACAACAAATGCGGTTACCAATGCGGTGAATGCGGGACTTGAGTATGTGAAGTCCATAAATGGCGGTGCTGCTGATTCATCTGCAGCATCGAACGGAGGTGACAAGTAATGGGAAAATGTACAGAGCGTTTATATAATGGTATTGTGAAAGAGAACCCGACCTTCGTACAGATGCTTGGAATGTGTCCGACACTTGCGGTTACATCATCAGCCATCAATGGCGCAGGAATGGGACTTACGACCACATGTATCCTGGTGCTCAGCAACTTCATGATCTCAGCACTCAGAAAGGTTATACCTGATAAGGTCAGAATACCATCATTTATAGTTATCATAGCTTCGTTTGTTACTATCATACAGTTTCTGCTGCAGGCGTACCTGCCATCACTCAACAGCAGCCTGGGACTGTATATACCACTTATAGTTGTAAACTGTATCATCCTTGGTCGTGCCGAGGCATATGCTTCCAAGAACAAGGTACTTCCATCTATATTTGATGGACTTGGAATGGGCCTTGGATTTACAGTTGGCCTTACACTTATAGGAATGTTCAGAGAGCTTGTCGGAAAGGGCTGTGTATTTGGATTCCAGATACTTGGAGATGGCAACTTACTTCAGAACTCATCGGGAATTATAAAGGGTATAGGCAATGCACTCAGCCTGTACACACCTATAACAATATTCGTACTTGCACCTGGTGCATTCTTCGTGCTTGCATTCATCATAGCATTTATCAACAAGAGAAATGCAAAGAAGGCAGCCGAGGCACTGGCAAATGGAGAGGAGATCCCGGCAGCATGCAGACCGGACTCATGTGCAGGCTGTATCAATGCAGCATGTTGTGGCAAGCTGGTTTCAGAGACTCCGGCTCCTGTAAAGGCAGCAGAGGCTCCGGCGAAAACTTCAGCGGATGCAAAACAGGTTAAGAAGCAGGAAGAGACACCTGCA
This sequence comes from Coprococcus sp. RTP21428st1_C9_RTP21428_210409, assembly GCF_040227395.1. Classification (NCBI taxonomy): domain Bacteria; kingdom Bacillati; phylum Bacillota; class Clostridia; order Lachnospirales; family Lachnospiraceae; genus Coprococcus; species Coprococcus sp. RTP21428st1_C9_RTP21428_210409. The sequence continues at coordinate 4,038 of NZ_JBEHVV010000095.1, read as the reverse complement.
GCGGTAGATAAGGATGCAGCAAAGAATACAGCGCCAGAGGCTGACAAGCCAGATGAGGCGAAGAAGGATGAGCCAAGACTCAGCCCATATGCACCGACCAGAGAGTCAGTCCTCGCCGACATAAAGCTTGTTCCGAATGCGACAGGAAAGATGCTTAAGGAGCATGCTGAGGAAGTTCAGCAGGAAAAGACGCCAGATGAGGAGCAGCAGACTGTTACAGAGACTCAGTCAGACAGTCAGGACAATCTCCAGAATGAGAAGTCAACAGAGCAGCCAGCAGCAGAACAGGAAGTAGCAGACAAAGTGGCAGCAGAGCAGCCATCAACGGATCAGCCGACGGAAGCAGAGCAGCCAGGACACTCTGCAGAGAACGAGCCAGCAGATTCCGACATAAAGCTCAAGGAGACAATGGCTCATATAAAGAAGAAAAAAGGAAAGGGAGGTAAGAGATAATGAATATTTTATTGTTAGCCATCGGAGCGGCACTTGTAAATAATGTTATCCTCAGCCAGTTCCTCGGACTGTGTCCTTTCCTTGGAGTGTCCAAGAGTGTCAACACAGCAACCGGAATGGGAGCAGCGGTTGTGTTCGTCATGACCATAGCTTCATTTGTCACCAGCGTTGTGTATTACGGCATACTGAGAAGATTCGGACTTGAGTACCTCAACACCATAGTGTTCATCCTTGTGATCGCAGCACTTGTACAGTTTGTTGAGATGTTCCTCAAGAAGAAGGTCAAGTCATTGTATGAATCACTTGGAGTTTACCTTCCACTGATCACGACCAACTGTGCCGTGCTTGGTATCGCTCTCTCAAATGTACAGAGCGGTTACGGTATACTTGAGAGTACCATCAACGGATGTGGCTCTGCAGTCGGATTTACTATAGCCATAGTGATACTTGCAGGAATCAGAGAGAGACTTGAGCACAGCCCTATACCTGAGGCGTTCAAGGGAACCCCTATAGTTCTCATCACATCAGGTCTTATGGCGATCGCGTTCTTCGGTTTCTCAGGATTGATATAAGGAGGGTGCGGATATGACAGGAATATTGATAGCTGTGGCAGTCGTCGCAGGCGTAGGTATTGTGATAGGTATCCTTCTGGGTGTCGCAGGAGAGAAATTTAAGGTAGAAGTAGATGAGAAAGAAATAGCAGTAAGAGAGCTCCTTCCGGGAAATAACTGCGGTGGATGTGGTTATCCGGGATGTGACGGACTGGCAGCGGCCATCGCCAAAGGTGAGATGCCGCCATCAGCGTGTCCTGTTGGAGGCGAGGCAGTGGCAGCGAAGATCAGTGAGGTCATGGGCGTGGAAAACGCTGAAAATACAAGGTATGTGGCATTTGTCAAGTGTGCAGGAGACTGCGAGAAGGCGAAGGATGTATACGAGTATGTTGGACCAAGGGACTGTAAGCTGGCACAGAACAATCCAAACAGCGGTCCTAAGGCATGTACATATGGATGTACAGGTTATGGCTCATGTAAGGCAGTATGTGAGTTCGGGGCTATTGACATTATAGATGGAATTGCGGTAATTAATAAGGAGAAGTGTAAGGCATGCGGCAAATGTGTCACAGAGTGCCCGAGACACTTGATAGAGCTGGTTCCTTATGACGCAGAGAGACTTGTCAGATGTAATTCCCACGACAAGGGACTTCAGGTCAAGGCGGCCTGCAGCGCAGGATGTATCGGATGTACACTGTGTGCAAGGAACTGTGAGGCTGGAGCCATCACGATAGACAGAAACCTTGCTCACATAGATCCGGAGAAGTGTACAAATTGTGGTGCATGTAAGGCCAAGTGCCCAGTAAAGATAATATCGTAAGAAGGTCCCTCTGAAGGTGGGAGATATAAGGAGAAAATTATATGAGATGTCCATTTTGCTCAGCAGATGATACAAAGGTTATCGATTCCAGACCAGCGGAGGATGGAAGTGCGATCAGAAGAAGAAGACAGTGTGACGCCTGTGGTAAGAGATTTACCACATATGAGAAGGTGGAGACCATACCTCTCATAGTCATCAAGAAGGACAAGAACAGAGAGACTTATGACCGTTCCAAGATAGAGTCAGGTGTCATAAAGTCATGCCATAAGCGTCCGGTTTCAGCGGAAGCAGTCACAAAGTGCATAGATGACATAGAGAACACCATCTTCAACATGGAAGTGAGAGAGATAGAGAGCACGACCATAGGTGAGATAGTCATGGATAAGATCAAGGATCTTGATCAGGTAGCCTATGTAAGATTTGCATCAGTGTACAGAGAGTTCAAGGATGTGAATACATTTATGGATGAGCTGGGCAAGCTGCTCACCAGCAATTCGGAGAAGCGATGATAGAGACATACAACACGATATTACAGGAGGGGCAGGACGAGATAGTCGAGAAGAAATCACGATTCATCGGCTATGCAGTCCCTGTGTCCTCGGAGGAAGAGGCATATGCCTTTGTCGAGAAGATCAGGAAGCAGCACTATGATGCAAGGCACAACTGCTATGCATTTGCCATAGGCAGCGAGAATACATTGCTAAGATTCTCTGATGACGGAGAACCGCAGGGAACGGCTGGAAAACCCATCCTGGAGGTTATCACGGGGAATGCGGTGGTTAATATATGTATAGTGGTCACAAGGTATTTTGGTGGAACACTGCTCGGAACAGGTGGTCTTGTGAGAGCATACACCGAGGCAGCCAAGCTTGCACTGTCTGATGCGGGTATACATAAGATGCAGCTTATGAAGCTGGTGAAGATAACCACGAACTACAACGATTCGGGTAAGGTACAATATCTTCTCAGCAACAGTGATGCACTGATAGACAGTACGGATTACACTGCAGATGTGTGCTTCAATGTGGCGGTGCCGGCTGACAGCTATGGATGTCTGGTAAAGCAGATCACAGAGTCTACATCTGCGAGAGCATTGATAGAAGACTCAGGAGAAGAGTACAGATGATGATGAATGGCAGAGCTATAGTAAATATCTTATAGCGCCTGAATATCACTCTGAATATAAGTGCAGCAGCAAGGCTGATGACTGACACTGCGGCGATATGCAGCAGGACATTGAGACAGCCATTGGTGCCGGAATATATGATCAAGGATATAAAGCTGATAATGGCAGCGGGAATAATTCCCGCTGCTATATTTTTTACACAGAATCCGGCTTTTTTTCTGGAGGAGAGGATAGAGTAAGCCCCACAGTCCAGATCCCGGAGATAGTTCTGAAGTCCCAGGAGAGAACATACGAACAAAGTTATGTAAACCAATATTCCCACAGGAAAATTGTTTGGCGCAATATCTGTCGATGCCGTGTATTTTCCGGTGAGTCCGCTCTCGATGGTGAAAATGTCCTCATTTTCGATATATCCCTTAAATCTATCACTGATGTATTCTGACATCTGGGTCTCGTCGTATGGGACATTTGCCAGATAACGATCCTGGAGCATACATACAGACATGTCTGCCGCATATGCATACAGGAGGGCGGCATACACGGATTCTTCGGACACAGACTGGAATGAGCTTCCATCGGTTGTATACACGGTTATGTGGCGCTTCCCGTCAGAGTGGATCATTGATTCACTGAAACTATCAGGAACCATGTACGCGGAGTCGATCCTGCCGGATGCTACATCATCCTTCATGTCTTTCAGGGATTCATAGTGCCTGAAGGTAAATCCCGTGGAGGTCGATGTGAGATACGACAGGAAAGCATCCGTTTGTTCGTCAGAACTTTCAATATACACGCCGGACACGATCTCGGTGCTTTGCTTTCTGGCTGGCAGAAAGCTCACAGCGATCAGCACAGCGGGGATGACCAGCAGAACGACGATCATGGCGGGACGGCACAGTATTCTCTTTATAAGTAAGTTTATCTGTCTTATATGGTTCATAGATGTATCTCCGTAAATTTATGATAAATATATGCACAGTGTCTGCACAAGCTTATTGAGCAGCGATCCATGGCATATATCCTTTGCAAAGTTTGGAAGCATGGCTTCCGGTATGAATAAGCCGCTCACATAGGCCAGTATGACAGTG
>NZ_JBEHVV010000094.1:0-9511 GCF_040227395.1 Coprococcus sp. RTP21428st1_C9_RTP21428_210409 | reverse complement strand
GGGTTATGGTAAGAAAGGTTGGTTTAACTGACAGTGTTGGTTTTGCTTGTCTGGAAGATCTACAGTTGTCGAACTCCTATATGTGGGGTACCGCAATCAGTCTGGACTATTGTGGAAGAGAGGATTGTATAAAAGGCTGGAAGTTTGGTCCATACGTCAGAGAATCATATGTTATCCATATGGTAAAGAAGGGCAAGGGTACATTTACAATTGCAGGGAAGACTTATGAACTGGGACCTGGACAGGCGTTTATCATCAGACCTGGTGAGGAGACTACTTACAGGGCTGACGATGATGATCCATGGAGCTACATGTGGGTTGGATTTCATGGCTACAGAGCTGAAGATTTTATTGAGGCGATGGGGTATGTAAAGGGCTCACCTATCATCAAGATAGAGCAGATGGATACGTGTGCAGAATGTATCAACAAGATGCTCGAATATTCCCAGATCACACGTATAAACGAGGTGAAGAGAATGAGTGCACTGATGCTTCTCTTCGCAACCATTATGGAGGATAATGCCTCCGATGCGCAGGAAGATGATAACATTGAGTATCCAAGTAAGATATATGTAAAGGCTGCTGTCGACTTCATAACAGAGAAGTACATGAACAAGATCAAGATCGATGACATTGCGGATTTCATAGGAATCAGCAGAAGTCATCTGACAGGAAGCTTCAAGAAGGAGATGGGTGTATCTCCTCAGGAGTATCTTATCAACTTCAGATTGGAGAAAGCTGCAAGTCTTCTCCGGTCATCAAAGGAACAGATCAATATAATCGCATATCAGTGTGGTTATGAGGATTCTCTTTCTTTCTCCAAAGCATTCAAGCAGAAGTTTGGAATGAGTCCTAAGTCATTCAGGAATCTTGAGGTTGAGCTTGAGACGAAGGATGCCAAGTTTGGACATGAGGCTTCGAAGCTGTAAGATATAATTGAATCAAAAAATTTGAATTAAGCAAAAGGCGGGTGTGCGATTTGTCGCACATCCGCCTTTGCTGTATTTACGATATACGGTAAAAACTACTGTCTGCCATGATATGAATTGTCAACGATAAGCTTCTTGGTCACCTTTGTGGATTCGGGATTATCCTCATCTGATTCAGATGTCTGGTCATCGCTGTGCATCCATGAAGCAGGATCGTCGTCCGTGTACTTCTTTGTGACCTCATCCAGATATGGGGTGAATGCCTTCAAAAACATGAATGATGATACATATGCTATAAGGCCAAAGCCACATACTATGAACACGAATATACCTACCATGAATACCTGAGTGCTGGATAGCAGAACATATGCAGGCAGAGTGTAGAGAACCATGATCACTATTGTAAATATGAAGTTCTTGGCCGCCAGGTAAATGGACTGCAAGAGAAGGTTCTTCAATGTGTTCTTAAATGCACTTATGACAGGGAACAGGTAAATTGCGATGAAGCATGTCAATATCATAAGCACGACACTGGTGTAGTACATGAGCTTGTTCTCCTGTGGACCACCCTTGCCAAAAAGGTTGAAATCCAGAGTGAATATAAATGATATAAGAAGGAATAGCAGCCATGAAATCGTTGACTGTTTGAAATTATCCTTGAAGCCTTTGAAGAATAATTTCACTACACCTCCATTTTCGCCTGTCCTCTGCTTCTTTAACAGAGTGAAATACATTGCGCTCATGGAAGCTCCCATGGTGACTATGGGAATACTACACAATATAAATAGAATGTTCACTATTATAATATCGCCGAGCGTTCCAAAAAATCTGGAAAACCAGCCGTCACTGTTGAAAATGTTCATAAAATTCCTCCTGATGTAAAAAGTGATAATATCGTTTGTTTAACTATAGCACAAAAAGGTATGCCAATATATAGCGAATTTTACAATTTACCATATGTATTCTACATTTTACCATAAAATAGCACAAAAACAGCGAACTTAACTACTTAAAAATATACATTTGTGACAAAACCCCATGATATTTTGACATTTTTCCATGTAAAAATCTTCACCAAAATTTTATAATTCAATCATAGAAAGCACACAGAACGCCGTAAGGCGAACCGGCAGAACAGGACGCAGAATTCAGGGTATGAAAGAGAATGTGGGTGTCGTAAATCCTGCCGGTGATGTAAAAAGGAGGAAGGTTTTATGAGAAGAACAATGAAGAAAGCTGTAGCAGTAGGGCTTGCAGCAGCAACAGCATTTTCACTGTGCGCATGTGGCGGCGGTGATGGAAGCAAGGGTAGCAGTAAGGATGCACTTGAGGTGGTTATCTGGGATAACAATCAGCAGAAGGGTCTGCAGCAGATATGTGATCTCTTCACAGAAGAGACAGGAATCAAGGTTGATGTACAGGTTAAGGAGTGGGATTCATACTGGACACTTCTTGAGGCTGGAGCATCAGGTGGAGATATGCCGGATGTATTCTGGATGCACTCCAACAACTCACAGATGTACATGAAGAACAACAAGCTCTTAAAGCTCGATGACTACATTGAGAAGAGCGATAAGGTTGATATGAGCAACTACATGCCAGAGATTACAGAGCTCTACACATATGATGGCTCATATTACGCAGTACCAAAGGATTACGATACAATCGCTCTCTGGTACAACAAGAAGATGTTTGATGATGCAGGACTTTCTTATCCAGATGAGACATGGACATGGGATGACCTCTATGAGGCAGCTAAGAAGCTCACAACTGGCGACAAGTACGGTTTCTGTATGAACACATCAAACGATCAGGACACATACTACAACATGGTTTACTCAATGGGCGGTTACATCGTAAATGACGATCACACAAAGTCAGGATATGACGATGCCAACACTATCAAGGCTATGGATTATGTAGGAAAGCTCCTCAAGGATTGCTGCCCACCGGCAACAACAATGTCAGAGACAGGTACAGACGTTTTGTTCCAGTCAGGTACAGTAGCAATGATCACACAGGGTTCATGGATGACAGCAGGATTCCTTGACAACGAGTATCTCGTTGAGAACTGTGACGTAGCAATTCTTCCATACGACAAGACAACAGGTATGAGAACTTCTATCTGTAACGGACTTGGATGGGCTGCATCAGCAGACACAAAGAGACCAGATGACTGCTGGAAGCTTATCGAGTGGTTCGGTTCAAAGGAGATGCAGGAGAAGCAGGCTGAGCTTGGTGTAACAATGTCAGCTTACGAAGGCACATCAGACAAGTGGGTTAACTGCACAGACAAGTTCAACCTCAACGCTTACCTTGATATTACAAAGGATTCAACAGTAGCAGGCGTTACAAATGAGCTCGTGCTCAGACCTTACACATACAACTCAACAGTTTGGTCACAGGCAGCACAGACATTCTTCGCAGATGCATGGGCAGATCCATCAAAGATGGAGCAGTCATGTAAGGACTTCGCAGTTCAGATGAACCAGTACATCGATGAGGAAGACAAGTAATCCTACAGAGCATTTATAAGATAACATAACAGTGGGTAGGATGAAGGTCCTGCCCATTGCTTACCAGAAACAATGGGGTGTTAATTACAGTATAAATGATAAGAGGAGGGATTTTATGTCAGATAACAACAAGAAAGTTGAAGAAAAAGCGGTTGAGATAATTCAGGCTACAGAGACACAGACAGTTAAGCCGGCAGCAGCAGAAGATAAAGAGTTCAAGAAAAAGAAGTCAACAACATGGGAAAGAAACCAGCGCAAATGGGGCTGGGCATTCATCCTCCCAACAATGATAGGAATCATCGTACTTAACTTATGGCCTATAGTACAGACAATATATCAGTCATTCTGCAAGGTCGGTTCATTCGGAGATTCATCATTTGCAGGATTTGCAAATTACAAGAAGATGTTTGCTGACCCTGAGGTATGGCAGTCACTTCTCAATACATTCAAGTATGCGATCATTGAGGTTCCATTCTCAATCGCCATCGCACTTATACTTGCGGTATTCCTGAATCGTAAGATGCACGGAAGAACAATATACAGAGCAATATTCTTCCTGCCAATGGTAGTTGCACCTGCAGCTGTAGCCATGGTATGGAGATGGTTATACAATTCACAGTTCGGTCTGTTAAACCACATCCTCGGTACAAAGATCGAGTGGATATCCAATCCAAAGATCGCATGGATCTCAGTTGCAATCATCGGTGTATGGTCGATCATTGGTTACAACATGGTTCTGTTCCTTGCAGGACTTCAGGAGATACCTAAGGATTACTACGAGGCAGCGGATATTGACGGAGCATCAGGAGTAAGAGCATTCTTCAAGATCACTCTTCCACTTCTCTCCCCTACAGTATTCTTCGTACTCGTAACAAGAGTAATCGGAGCACTTCAGGTATTCGACCTTGTATACATGGTAATGGATATTTCCAATCCGGCTCTCAAGAAGACAGAGTCCATCGTATATCTGTTCTACCAGTACTCATTCCAGAATGGTAACAAGGGTTATGGATCAGCAATAGTAGTTCTTCTTCTCGCAGTCATCATGGTACTTACAGTATTCCAGATGATCGGTCAGAAGAAGTGGGTTCATTATAACTAGGAAGGGGGAATCGATATGACAAGAGGCGTACAGTTTAAGAGAAGAATGCAGAGATTATTGATTCACCTCATTCTGATCATATTCTCAATCATTATGATAGTGCCATTTGTATGGATGACACTCACAGCATTTAAGACAGTAACAGAGGCAACTTCGGTAAGTCCATTCGTAATATTCCCATCACAGTGGCGTACAGACGCGTTCACTACTGTTTGGAATAACATGAACTTCCTTGTTCTCTACAAGAACACATTACTGCTCATATTCTTTAGAGTTGTGTGTGCATGTCTCACAGCAACACTCGCAGGATATGCATTTGCAAGACTTAAGTTCAAGGGCAGAGACTTTATGTTCTCCCTGATACTTTTCCAGATGATGATTCCTTCACAGATATTCATCATCCCACAGTTCCTGATGATCAGTAAGATGGGCATGACAAATACAATGTTCGCCCTGGTATTCCCGGGAATTGTAACAGCGTTCGGTACTTTCCTGCTCAAGCAGGCTTACATGGGACTTCCTGGAGATCTCGAGGAGGCAGCGAGACTTGACGGATGTAACATTCCAAAGACATTCGTGTTTGTTATGGCTCCGCTTGCAAGATCATCGATGGTTGCCCTCGGTATATTCACAGCAGTGTTCGCATTCAAGGATCTGATGTGGCCACTGGTTGTAAACAGCAGTGCAAACAAGATGCCGCTCTCAGCAGCTCTTGCAACAATGCAGGGACAGTATCAGTCCAATTATCCACAGCTGATGGCTGCATCTCTTATATCATGTATACCAATGATCGTTATATACCTGATATTCCAGAAGCAGTTCGTAGAAGGTATTGCAACATCAGGTGGAAAGCTCTAAAGAAAGTTAAAGAAGATATTATATATGACCACAGGGTGACGTCGGTTACTGACGCCACCCTTGTGAAATATATCGTAAATACGAAGTATTTACGATGCCGTGGACGCCGCGCGGAGCGCCTCTCATGCGTCCACTCCAAAATATATCGTAAATACGAAGTATTTACGATGCTGCAGACGCCGCGCGAAGCGCCTCTCATGCGTCTGTTTCAAAATATATCGTAAGTGCGAAACAAAAGGAGGACGTCTATGAAAAAGCCGATAATCACGGAAGAAGAAAAACAGAAGATAAAAGAGATGGACTCCATACGCAAAAAAATAGGGTATATATGGGATTATTACAAGCTTTGGATAATCGGTGCGGTCGTTCTCGTGGGACTTGTAGTGTATTTCACTGTTGTGTTTGCAACGAGGGAGGACAAGCCGATACTGGATGTTGTCCTTGTGAACAACTACGATGATGTTTCAGAGGACTGCAGGCTGACACAGGGATTTGTGTCGTATGTAGGGGAAGAAAATCTCCCGGGAAGGGTTACATTTGACAACAATGCGTTTTTTAATCTGGCAAATAACTCAGATTATAAGAACAGTTACTATATGAAGGTGCTGGCATACCTTGAGGCGGACACTGCTCAGGCAGTCTTGTGCCAGTATGACAATCTCATAGGTCTGGCGAAGAGCGGCAGACTTGCAGACCTGTCGGATGAGAAGGTCGGCGATATATATGATAAGTATAAGGATAGGATAATTTATTATGAGGATGAAGAGGGGAAGAAGATACCTGTCGGAATAGATGTATCTGAAGGATACAAGGCGGCAGGACTTACTGAGTACACAGATGGCAAGGCATATATTGGATTGTCAGCATATGCGGCGGATTATGGATATGTGGAGAAATTTGTGGACTACATGGTGGAACTTGGAATACAATCCGGCGGAGCCGGTTGTAGATAAATTATGAGGAAAGACCAGTCAAATGAAATTTGGCTGTAGAGAAACTGGAGATCACGAAAAGGAGGACTTGGGCATGGCAATATTGATAAATGAAGAGAAAAAGCTTTTCACATTGAACACCAAAAATACTACATATCAGATGAAGGTGATCGACTATGGGTATCTGGCTCATCTGTATTATGGCAAGAAAATGGACGGGGATATGTCATATGTCATAACTCATTACGATAGAGGATTCTCAGGCAATCCTTACGAGGCACAGGAGCACAGAGAATTCTCTCTGGACAACATTCCACTGGAATATAGCTGCTACGGCAACGGAGATTTCAGGACTCCGGCATTCAACATAAAGGACATAGAGGGAATACATGGATGTGATCTCAGATATGTTTCATATGAGGTGATGGACAGTAAGTATAGTCTCAAGGGACTTCCTGCTGCTTACACAAATGACGGCGAGAAGGGTGAGACCCTTAAGATCGTTCTTCAGGATCCTCAGGTGGGAGTGGAGGTTGATCTTCTGTATGGAATTATAGAGGATAAGGATCTGATCACAAGATCAGTTATAGTCAGAAATATAAGCGATGCGGATATATTTGTGGCAAAGGCATCAAGTGTGAGCCTGGATTTTGTGACAGGTGATTATGATCTCATCCACTTCCACGGAAGACATGCTATGGAGCGCATGTATGAGAGAGAAGCTATAAATCATGGTGTGAAGAAGATCGGAAGCACAAGGGGTACATCAAGCCATCAGCACAGCCCATTTGTGGTTATAGCAGGCAAGGATGCAAATGAAGATGCGGGCGACTGCTACGGAATCTCATTTCTCTATAGCGGAAGCTTCAACTGTGAGGTTGAGAAGGATCAGACAGATCAGGTGAGACTCAATATGGGTGTTCAGGATGAGATGTTTGAGTATGTGCTCTATCCTGAGAGCGAGTTTGTGGCACCTGAGGTAGTTATGGTTTATTCACCTGATGGATTTGCTGACATGTCACATAAGATGCATGACGTTGTGAGATACAATATCTGCCGCGGCGAGTACAAGACAAAGAGGAGACCTATTCTCATCAACAGTTGGGAGGCAGTATACTTCGATTTCAATGGCGATGATATTGTAAACATAGCAAAGCAGGCTTCAGAGCTCGGCGTTGAGATGCTGGTTCTGGATGACGGCTGGTTCGGTGTGAGAAATGATGACAAGTCAGGTCTCGGCGACTGGTTTGTAAATGAGGATAAGATGGGCGGCCCTATGGCTGATGTTGTCAAGAGGGTTAAGGATCTCGGCATGAAGTTTGGTATCTGGATCGAGCCTGAGATGGTATCCGAGAAGAGCGAGCTTTTCAAGGAGCATCCGGATTATGCATTTGTGATCCCTGGAAGAAAGCCTGTCATGGGAAGAAGCCAGCTCAATCTGGACTTCTCAAGAAAAGAGGTCGTAAACTGTATATTTAATCAGCTGACAGCGGTGCTTGACAAGATAGATGTTGATTATATAAAGATGGATATGAACAGAAGCATCTTAAATGTATACTCCATGACTGAGGGAATCCAGAACAATGGAACTATCCTCTACAAGTATGTACTCGGTGTATATGACTTTATGGAGAGGCTTCAGGCGAGATATCCAAAGATGTTCATCGAGGGCTGCAGCGGCGGCGGCGGAAGATTTGACGCCGGAATGATGTATTACACACCACAGATCTGGTGCAGTGATGATACGGATGCCATTTGCAGGCTTGACATACAGTATGGAACTTCATTTGGCTATCCTATATCGGTGGTTGGCTCACATGTATCAGCGGTTCCGAATCACCAGACAGGCAGGACGACTCCGTTCAATACAAGAGCTGTCGTTGCCATGGCGGGAAGCTTTGGCTACGAGCTTGATCTGAACAAGGTCAGTGATGAGGAGAAGGAAGAGGTCAAGGCTCAGGTAGAAAACTACAAGAAGTATTGGGATCTCCTTCACAACGGACTCTACTATAGACTGACGGATGCAGACAAGAGCAAAGGCGTAGCTGCATGGTCATTTGTAGCAAGGGATAAGTCAGAGACACTTGTCAATATCGTGACGGTGGAAAGCTTCTGTAATGCCCCTGTACCTTTTGTCAGAGTAAAGGGACTTGATGTGGATGCCACATATGTTGACGAGGAGACCGGCGCAGAGTACAGCGGACAGGGACTTGACCAGATAGGACTTCCTGTACCACTCAAGTTCGGCGAGTACAATGCTTACCAGATCCACCTGGTTAGAAAGTAAAATTGCATAAGTGATATTGTGTTATTTATACATAAATATTAATTATATTGTATTAAATTACAGCTTCATGATAATATGAGGCTGTAATTTTTTGTGCTTATATATTCGGCATAAATGTGCTGAATATGTATGGGAGAAAAAGGGAGGTTACATATGAAATTGAAGGGGATAATGGCTGCGGCTGTAACTGTAGCCATGGTGTCGTCGTGCATTCATATACCGATGACGACTGCACAGGCACAGACTTTACTGTCAAATATGACAGCGTATGCCGTACAGATGAATGAAGCTGAGATATCAGCAGCTACAGAGGATATTTCAGAGCTTGAGGGTGACTATGGAGTTGTGAACATAGTTAATGGCAAGGAGAGTAAAATATCGTTTGTCACGGATGAGACAGGATATTATGAGATAATATTGCAGGGAAGCCAGTCACGGCTGATGCTTCAGGAGACCTTGTATAACAGTAAGAGTAAGCGCCTTGCTACAGGTAAAAAGGATGGCAGTGGATGCTGCAGGCTGGTATACAAGTGCACTGCGGGGGAGAAATACATTCTTGGGTCTAAGTATGCCCGTTCTTATACAGTTTCCGAAAGTGCAAATATAAGCGTGAGAAAGCTTCCGGATGTGGCGGCAATAAAAATGGTGCCGGATAATACAACGATACTGGAGGGAACACCAGACTCCATAACATCGGCGTACGCAACGGTAACCTATTCCGGTGGAAAGGTGCGCAGTTCAGGTATCAGCGGCTCAGACTGTAAGATAGATGGAGTTACATACAGTCTGTGGGTGAAGGATTCCAAGGGAAGTTATTATTATGAGGGCGATGAAGGGGATATGGTATCGTATGCGGATGCGGAAAAACTTCCGGCCGGTACGTATAC
>NZ_JBEHVV010000093.1:0-9655 GCF_040227395.1 Coprococcus sp. RTP21428st1_C9_RTP21428_210409 | reverse complement strand
TGTACAATACAGGATAGCATCCATGTGTTCAGCCTAGTTCATAAATATGTGTCCAGGATTCTGGGTACATATCATTTTAACCTGTGGTTTATTTGTGTTATAGTATCTGTAAATTCCTTCTGACATATTTTATTATTAGTGTTCGGGATATTGACCCAGTTATAAGACTATTGGAGATATTGGTAGTCAGATAGTTTATAGCATTTACAATGGGAGGTATCATTTATGACACAGAACAATTTTCCAATGATCGACCTTTGCGCAACAGGTAAGAGGATCAAAGAAGTGAGAGAGCAGAAAGGAATCACCGTAAAAGCATTGCAGGCATTTCTCGGGTTCAATGAACCTGTATCGATCTACAAGTGGCAGAGGGGCGAATGCCTTCCTACATTTGACAACATGTATGCAATGGCCTGCCTATTCGGGGTAGGGATTGACGACCTTCTGGTGGGAAACCGCCAGGAGGTTGTTTTTGTTTGCGCGCCATGGCGCGCTCTAACGGGTGTAATTTATCTCTGGGGACGGAGGTGGCGGACCCCTCAGACCCCATTAAATATTTGATTAATGTTGGTAGTGTGTTACAATTGTAGCTATATGTAAGTATAAACTTGAGCTGATCTGGGACCGGAATAATGTACGTGAAATGGGGAAATTCGGTATGAAGAATGTAAGCAAGAGGCAGTATATACTGACGCTGATAGTGAGTTTTGTGGCGATTGTGGTACTGTCGTTATGTACGATCATGACATTTTATAGGAAGTCAGTGAATGATACTCTGGCTTTGGCGGCAGAGACTGTGAAGCAGGAGCAGGAATATATGAATTCGTATCTGAATCGAGCTGTGGATGCGGTGGAAGTTACGAAGATCACTGTGGAGCATATGATGAGAGAAGGCCAGTCGGGGCAGGATATACTGAACTTTCTCACGAATGAATCAGCTTATTATCTCCAGGATATAGATGCGGCGTTCACAGGTGTATATGGCTTTATAAACGGCGAATATCTTGATGGCACAGACTGGGTTCCCGACGATGATTATGTTCCTCAGGAGCGGGCATGGTACAAGGCAGCAATGGCGGCAGACGGCCAGCCAACCCTGGGCCAGCCGTACATCGATGCGCAGACAGGTGATATTCTGGTGTCAGTTAGTCAGTTACTCTACGATGGTGAGAGCGTCATATCTCTGGATGTAACTCTGGATCCTATACAGTCAGAGACGGAAAAAATCAAATTAAATGGTCAGGGATATGCATTCATCTGCGACAAGTCAGGCTTGGTGATAACCCATTCAGACAAGAAAGATGTAGGACAGGACTATACTCAGGGTGAAATGTCTGTACTCATGAAGGGCATAACGGACAATGACGGCGAACCATTTCAAACGGTTGTTGATGACAAGAAGGTGACGGTTTTCAGCTGTTCCATAGTTGATGAATGGTATGTGGTCATGGTCATCACAAATGAGAAGCTGTACCACGGAATAAGAAAACTGATAGGCTGTGATATAGGCGTTGGAATAGTTTTATATATAATTATAGTGTTCTTCTGCACCAGATCCAAGAATAGTACGGATGCAATCATGAGCCAGCTCGATGAGACAAATAACGAACTCACAGACCTGAATAATATGGTCATGCAGGCATTTGCCAAGACGATAGATGCAAAGGACAAATACACAAAAGGCCACTCCGTGCGTGTTGCCAGATACAGCCGTGAGCTGGTGAAGCGGATGGGCGGAACGATCAGGGAGCAGGACGAGATATATCAGATAGCACTGCTTCATGATATGGGCAAGATACGTATTCCTGACAACATAATCAACAAGCCGGGAAGACTTACGGATGAAGAGTTCTCCATGATAAAGCTTCACTGTGTAAATGGATACCATATTCTCAAGAATATAAATGCATTTCCGGAGCTGGCGGTGGGCGCAAAGTATCACCATGAGAGGTACGATGGAACAGGATATCCAAGTGGGCTGAAGGGAGAAAATATACCAAGGTGTGCAAGAATCATAGCGGTGGCAGACAGCTATGATGCCATGACATCCAACCGAAGCTACAGATACGCCCTGCCACAGAAGATAGTGCGCGATGAGATGGAGAAGGGCAAGGGCAGTCAGTTTGATCCGGACATTGCAGAAGTCATGCTCAGTATGATTGATGAGGATGAAGACTACAACATGAGACAGGTCGAGAAGATGGTCAGCAATATCCTCGTTGTAGATGACGAGAAGATAAATATCAGACTTATAGAGAATATCTGCAAAAACGAGCCCCTCTACAAGGTCATTGCGGCTGAGAGCGGAAAGCAGGCCATAGACATAGTGGGAAATCAGCAGATAGACCTGGTATTGCTCGATATCGAGATGCCAGACATGGATGGATTCCAGACGCTGGAAGAGATACGAAAGATCACAGACGTACCGGTCATATTCGTAACAGCTTATAAGGATTATAAGCTGATAGAGAGAGCGAGACAGATGGGGGTTGAGGATTATATTACGAAGCCGTTTCTTCCAATAGTTTTCCTTGAGACCTTGTACGGAGTTATCGGTTAAATACAGATGGGGGGACACTTTGGGGAAGATAGTAAATGAGAAATCAGATAAAAAAAGTTCAAAGGCTGTACCTTGGAAGAAGATGCTCAACAATGATACGGACATGCAGCTGCTTCTATTTAATATAATTACAGGTGGAGGCACCGTTGGCGGGATCATCAGCTTTATAGCGAGCCTGATCATCAAAACTCCACTTATACAAGATGTTGCCATATTGACCGCGTTGGCTGTGCTCGGCATATGCATTTACCTTGCAAATGCAAAAAAGATGGTGAGACAGAGTGCTATAGTGATCGTTTTTGTTATAACTTTGGTGGCATTTCCGATGATGTTCTTCACCTCGGGCGGAGCGTACAGCGGTATGGGTTTCTGGTTTGGCTTAGGCATGATATTCTCATTCCTTCTGATAGATGGCATGTTTTGCTATGTCATGCTGGCTGTCCAGATCATAATGGTGGTTGCATGTTACATAGTCTCGTATAAATACCCAGAACTGGTGATCCCATTGGCAAATGAGAGAAGTGTGTATGTAGACATGCTCCAGAGCCTTATAATATTCGGCATAGTTATCGGATCCATAGTGAGATTCCAGAATGCCGTATACAAGTGTAAACTAGAGGAGATAGAGCAGATAAATGAGGAGCTTACCAGAGCGAAGGATGATGCTGATGTGGCGAACCATGCCAAATCCGAGTTCCTTGCGCATATGTCCCATGAGATCAGGACTCCGCTAAATACCATAGTGGGGATGAATGAGATAATAATGAGAGAGACACACGAGGAACAAACCATGAAATGTGCTAGGGATATACAGAGCTCAAGTGATATCCTGGTAGATCTGGTTAGGGATGTGCTGGATTTCTCCAAGATAGAATCGGGCAGGATGGAGATAGTCAATGAGGAATATCATTTCAGCCAGCTGCTCAGCAATGTGTTGTCTGTTATGGAGTCCAGAGCAAGACAGAAGAATCTGGAGCTTGATGCCGAGGTTCAGGAGACTTTGTACAATGATCTGAAAGGCGATTCTGCCAGAATATGCCGGATCCTGATAAATCTTATTGGAAATGCTGTGAAGTATACGAAGAAAGGTTCGATCAGAGTGACCGTCCATATGGAGGATCATGGTGCAGATCCCCGTAATGTGGAACTGGTCATGGCTGTTCGTGATACTGGAATTGGAATAAAAGAGGAAGATCAGGAGAGACTTTTCAAATATTTTGAGCGGCTTGATCTGTCGAATAACCGATCTATAGAGGGGACAGGACTCGGGCTGGCCATCACATATCACCTTGTGGAAATGATGGGTGGAAGTATAACCTGCCACAGTAAGTATGGACATGGAACTACATTTGTGGTAAAAATCAGCCAGGAACGTCTGTCCGATGAGAGAATAGGTGATTTTAAGGACAGGCACAGACAGTATATGAAGGAGAGAAAGACGTATAAGAGCAAATTGTGTGCCCCGGATGTCAGTGTTCTTGTTGTGGATGACAATGTCATGAATCTGAAAGTTATCAAGATGATGCTTAAGCCTACACGTATGAAGGTTTCGACCTGTGCCAGCGGTGCCGAGTGTCTGGAGCTTATAAAAAAGTACAGGTATGATATCATCCTTATGGATCACATGATGCCTGAGATGGATGGCATGGAGACATTTCACCGTGCTATGCTCATGCGCGACAGCCTGTGTGGCAGGAGTACATATATAGTCATGACTGCAAATGCTGTCATGGGTGCAAGAGAGATGTATCTGGCGGAAGGATTTAAGGATTATATCAGCAAGCCGGTGCAGCCGGAGGTGCTGGAAGATATCCTGATGAGATATATACCTGAGGATAAGCTGGTGGATCCGACGGTATGTGATGAAGATCGGGAAAGCCCAACAATGGGTGCCGGAACCGTAGACGAAAAAACAGATGTTATGGGAAAACAGAATAAAGCTACGGAAGAGACTTGCGCGGTAGAAAAATGTGAAAATATGACTCGAGATGGGTTTTCAAAACAGGATTTAGACATATCTTGTAAAGAAGTTCACATTGACCACGAGAAAGGTCTTACATACTGCGGGGGCAGTGAAGACTTTTTGAAAGAAATCATATCAATGTATGCAGCTGACGACAAGCGCGCAGAGATACAGAAGGCTTATGATGAAAAAGATTGGGACGGCTACAGGATATTGATACATACGGTAAAAAGTACATCCAGAACGATCGGAGCCATGGAGCTGGGCGATGAGGCGCAGGAGCTGGAGAAAGCGGTTAAAGAACTTGATGTGGATATGATCTGCAAGATGCATGAGAGTGTGATGGCTTCTTACTCGGCTGTACTTGACTGGTGCCGTGTGACAACCGCTCAGTAGGTCCGATATTTTCACAAGACGATAGAATGTAGAACATAGTGCACATATGCAATATTGCAATATGCACAAAAACAGATTACTAATACATGAATACTTGACATTTTCCCATATAATAATACGTCATTATGATATACAATATTGTATTATTTGAAAAATGGGGGAGACCAGACAATTGTTAAGCAGACAGCCCCGGCATCCATACATGAGAATGATGTCATATCATTTTATTCATCGGATCCGGCTCTTTCTGGTGCGGTAAATACACATAGAGTTGTCTCGATAGAGACGGATGGTAATAATTATAGGTATATTACAAAGGGCGACGCCAATAATGTGGTGGACCGTTATGATGTGGACTCAAGAGACCTGCTTGGCAGGGTGGTGTGGTCGTCACTCATACTTGGCAAGATAGTGAGGCTTGTGTCTAACCCACTTATATTTGTACCCATAATTCTTGTTCCGCTTGCCATTATACTCATAGCCAACCTAGTAAAGACTGTATCCTATGCAAGAAAGATAGCAAAGGATGAGGAGGAAGCAGCCGTAAAAGAGGCGATCCAGTATATACGGGAGAAGAATCTCAGAGAAACAGGTGACACGACAGAATCCAATGAGAATTCAGAGAGAAAGTCGGAATAGCGGGTCTATAGAAAAAAGCACACAAGATTTTGAGATCTTGTGTGCTTTTTTGATATTCGCAAAGAAAAGTGAAAATGTTCCATTTTTTGCGAGTAAAAGCTGCTGAAGCAAGTCCTGGTATGTGTCGATAATCAAAAATTACAGCGAATTCACCCTGCCCATGAACAGGATCATGCCAGTGCTCTGATCTTCAATCACATACACAAATGGCTTGTCCACAATAAAGTTATATGTTTCCTCACTTGGCATCATTGCTGTTTCCTTGATCATGATGTCTGTCTCTGCTGCGGCCTTGGTTCCGTTCTCGTCCACAATCACCTTTGCTTTGTGGTTGACTGATGAAACGGCTATGCCATCGGCGATCTTGGAGAAGTCAGCACTCTCCGAATATGCCGACTGGATTCCCATGTTTTTCAGAATGTCGTCAAGACCGTCGATACTCTGCTCATCTGTGAATTTTGGGAGCTGGAGTGTATCGATCTCTACGTTGTTGGCATTATCCAGAGAGTCGATGAGCTTCTGTTTTTCTTCGTTGCTTAGTTTGTCAAAGAGTTCATTTATGTCTCCGTCATCGGCGGTTGGCATGAACACCTTCATGACAACATTGTCGCCGTCGTATGGAAGAGTGATTCCTTTGATCTCACCGTTGTCCATGTATGTGAAGTGCTCACCGTAGAGATGCATCATATCAACAACGCTTTCCTTGTCGGTTCCGTAGAAGCTGCTCTGAAAAGTTTTATCCTCGGTAAAAGGAGTATCCCATTTCCCCTCGAAGTAAACTGCGTTTATGAGCATCATCACGGTTCCACCAGGAATCTCCTTTAAGATTTCAGGGATCATCTTGTTAGTGTTTGTGCTGACCCAATTGTTGACATTCTGTACAACTTTGTCCGGCTGACCGTTGAAGTCTGCTTCATACACCTCACCTGAGTAGTAATCTTTGGCAGGTGTAAGGAAATCCTTTTCTATGTCAGCTGACCAGGATGTATCCTTGTTCATCCATACTGAATTTGCTGTGTTGACAAATGTATTCTGTGACCAGTCTTTTGACAGATATGTCTTCATTTCAGCATTCCACTCGTCAAGATCTGTTATGCCGAGAGCATTTTCGAGCTCTTTTTTTGTTGCACCGTTTGCACCTACATCCAGCATGGACAGTGCACTTGAAATGCTGTAAGGCGAGTAAAATATGTTCTCGTCAGCTGGAAGTGCAGAATACATATTCATAGAGAATTCATTGATTCCGTTCTTTAGCTGGTCAAATGATGTTATATCCGTTTTGACCGAAGTCACAGTGATGTTGTCAGTGAGGGAAGTGACCGACGAATCAGTTTTGGTGTGACCGGGATTATTCCCCGGTGTATTTGTGCCGCAGCCGGCAAGACCTGCACACATACAGGCGCTGAGTAGTAATGCTGTCATTCGTTTTTTCATAGTTGAAACCTCCTTATTGTAAAGCCCATCGTATCGTCCCGATGATTTATTGTAACTGGTATATCGTCAACTCTCAATATATATACGAGTAGCAAGAGTTTTTTTATGGACTTTTTTCAACAAATTTTTATATGAGAGGTTTTTATATTAGATTCGTGAGACAGTGAACAATGAACTTGGAAAATGTACGGATTAGATATATATTAGACACAGAGGCTTAATCAGCTTCTATAATCAGTTTTCATACGGAGGAAATACGATGACACTTATAAATGGAGATGATAGGGTTGACAAAGGAAGAATGGTACGCCCGGCTTTTTGAGCGTCTGGGAAGGTCGAAATTTCGCAGTGGATTTCATTTGACACAGAAAGATATCGACTATATACATGAAAAGGGGCTGGATACCATAAGACAGCATGCACGGGATTTCATAGCGCAGAGGGAAGCTCCGGCATTCATACCAAATGACGGAAAGCAGACTCCCATGCGGGGACATCCGGTATTTGTGGCACAGCATGCGACGGCTACATGCTGCCGGGAATGCATACGTAAGTGGCATACATTTGCCCCGGGAGTGGAGCTTGGTCCAAGACAGCAGGAGTATCTGGTGGATGTTATCATGACCTGGATAGAGAGGGAGCTTGAAGCAGCCGGGGATAAAATAATTTTATACCAGCGGTGTAATGACAAATAATTATATTTGTGGTAGAGTACAGTTTAGGTGGTCAAATAAAAGAAGAAAATCAGGACACACCAATAAAAAATGACTTAGGAAAAGGAACCCGGAAGGGTAGTCAGGAAAGGAAAGAATCATGTTAAGTATAGTTTTCGCTAAATACATAACCCGAGAGTTTAATAGTGATGTGGCAGGGAATACTTTACATACAGATGATAAGCTGCGTGAACATATGTACTCATATGGTACAGGGCGAGAGCGTACGGAACATGATCATACAAATATGCTGACCTGAATGATCTGAGCAAATACATAACAGATCAGATAGGTTTCGATAGACTGAGATCAGCCAGATCTATCAGCATTTATAGATTGGAATCATGATGTACGAAAAAGCGTCCATCCATGTGAGTATTATAGAAGTATTCATGTGGATGGGCGTTTTTTGCGTGTTTTTTAACTCGTCTTTGTGAAGAAGAAATCTGTCACAATTGTAGCAATGCAGATGAGATGAGAATTTTGGGAGGGAAGTATTATGTGTAATGTACCAACAATTGACATGACAGGAACAGGCAGAAATATTGTGAAGCTTAGACAGAATGCAGGTTTTTCTGTAAAGGATCTGCAGGATATATTTGGATTTGCCACTCCAAATGCGATATACAAGTGGCAGAAGGGTATGGCTATGCCAACCGTAGACAACCTGATCATTCTGGCCGCCATCTTTGGTGTAACAGTGGATGATATCATTGCAGTAAACATCTGCTCGACAGTTGGAATCAGTGCGTAGCATAAAAATTTACATATTCATGTATATAAAGGCGGACAGCGGTAACTACGTTGCCCGCCTCTTTTATATCCTGTATGGGGTCAGGCACCTCCGTCCCCATAAGGGGTGAAAATTGGGGGTTGACTTGGAGTGAGCTCCAAGTGATATATTCAATGTAACATATAGGTATTGTGTGAGTGCATATAGCTATAAATAGAAAGGTTTTCTTGAAATTAGGAAAGAGGTGGCAATATGACTATCAAAGAGGTAAGTGAAAAGTTTGATATCACCGCTGATACGCTCAGGTATTACGAGAGGGTCGGGCTTATCCCTCCTGTAGCGAGAAATGCCAGTGGCAACAGAGATTATCAGGAAAAGGATGTCGATTGGGTTGAACACACTGTATGCATGAGAAATGCTGGTGTTCCGATAGAGGCGCTTATTGAATATGTAAAACTGTTCCAGATGGGAGATGCTACATTTGGCGCGAGGCTGGATCTCCTTAAGGAGCAGTATGAGAAACTTGAGGAGCAGAGAAAACAGATTGAAGCCACCATGGATAGATTACATTACAAGATATCCAAATATGAGGAGGCCGTGAAGACCGGCAAGCTTGTATGGGACGGGAAAATTACCGATGGCGAATGCACTATGTAAAAACAGGAGGATAAAGAAAAAATGTATATTGAAAATATCAACGGACCACAGGATGTAAAGAAACTGACAGTAGACGAGATGGGAACACTTGCAGACGAGATGAGACATGCACTTCTCATCAGAGCCAGCAAGCACGGCGGACATTTTGGACCGAACTTTGGTATGGTTGAGGCAACCATAGCACTTCACTATGTATTTGAGTCACCTAAGGATAAGATTGTGTATGACGTGTCACACCAGAGCTATCCGCACAAGATGCTTACTGGAAGAAAGGATGCATACCTCTATGAGGAGCACTATGATGATGTGACTGGTTACAGCAACCCGCATGAGAGCGAGCACGATTTCTTCACGGTTGGACATACCTCAACATCCATCAGTCTGGCTGCAGGTCTTGCAAAGGCAAGGGACCTTCAGGGCGCAGAGGGAAATGTGATAGCGGTGATAGGTGATGGCTCCCTGTCAGGAGGAGAGGCCCTTGAAGGCTTGGACTACGCTAAAGAACTGGATGGCAACCTCATCATAGTTGTAAATGACAACGATATGTCCATAGCTGAGAA
>NZ_JBEHVV010000092.1:0-9694 GCF_040227395.1 Coprococcus sp. RTP21428st1_C9_RTP21428_210409 | reverse complement strand
ACCTTGTACTCTGCTGTAAGTCCGGCAACTGTTGTGTCGCTGTAATCATCAGGATATGTCACTGTGATCGTCTTGACATCACCCGGCTTGCTTCCTATGAGCTGATCGTCACTGCCATCACCAAGAGTGTTATTTCCCATGGTCAGTGTGTAATCTGTCTTGCTGTCCTTCTCTGTTCCTGAGACAGTCTCAACATAGTCCACATTGATCTTGTCGCCATCTGCCACTGTGCTGGTCTTATCCTCTGTAGTCTTAGAATTGTCACTGCAAAAACTGCTTATCGCACTGTTTACATCGTCCTCGGACACCTCTCTCGATGCCGGAACATATTCGATATCAGTGTATGCCGCCTTGTCTATGGTCGCACACTTTGAAAACTTCTTAAACTGGCTCTTTGTGTCATTGCTGCCACAGCCTGTCATCAGGCCTGCGCACATGACTGCCACCATTCCTGCTGCAAATATCTTCTTTGCTCTCATATCTTTCTCCGTACCCCTTTACTTACTCTTCAGCCTGCTCTGCGTCAGCCGCCTCTGTTGACTCTGTGGTCTCTGCAGCCTCAGTTGTTGCTCCAGTTGTCGCCTTTGCATTGTCCATAAGGAAGTTCATGACCTTCTCTGCCAGAGCGTTGTACTTTATCTCAACGTCTGTAAGATTCTGTCTGAGCGTAGACTCATCAACACTGTTCTTCGTTGCATAATCAGCTATATACTTATCAGCCTCGTCATCTGTGACACTGATATTCTCCTTCTTGGCAATGGCACATACGACCATTCTCTCCTTCTGTGATTCCTCACAAACCTGCTGTACATACTGTTCAAATGCAGCGCTGTCATCATATCCATAGTAATAGTAGATATATGTGTCATACTCTATTCCGTTTGTCTCTGCCTGAGTCTTTATGGATGTTATGATCTTGTCAGCATTCGCCTGAACATCATCTGCTGATATGTTCTCTATTGTACTGTTGTTTATAACGGCAACCATGACCTCATTCTGAGCACTTGCAAGAGCTGAATCCTCCTTGCTCTGCTTGAGCTGCTCACGTACAGATGCCTCATACTCAGCAGTTGTCTTATATGAAGTATTGTTTGCAACCAGCTCATCATTGTATGTAGCCGGTTTATCTATCTTTATATAGTTAAGTGTCGTCTCGAACTTGGCCGCCTTGCCATTTAACTCATCCTTGCCATAATTCTCAGGAAAGGTTACATTCACGGTAAATGTCTCTCCCGGCTTATGTCCAACTATCTGATCCTCAAAGTTATCTATGAATGAACCAGAACCAAGGACGAGATCATATCCGCTGCCATTGGTATTGCCTCCATCGAACTCCTCACCATCTACAGTTCCGACAAAGTCAATATTTACTGTATCTCCGTTCTTCGCCTCGCTGGTTGTGTCCTTATCAAATGTAGCAAGTCCGTTCACAAATGAATCAACCTTGGCCTGAACCTCATCATCCGTGACATCAGTGCCCTTCTCCTCATACTCCATGCCCTTGTATTCACCGAGTGTGACATCTGCCGCATACTGATCCACCATATCCTCTATAGAAGCAAATTCTTCTGATGAATTGTCAGCACTCTCTGTAGCATCAGAAGATGTTGCCTTACTCGCTGTATTATCCAGCTTTCCACTCGTACCATTACTGTCGCCACAGCCTGTCATAAATGACATGGACAGAGCGAGTGCAAGAACAACTGCACATCCCTTATTAAATTTTCGCATAATCATACCTCTTTTACTTTTTATTAGAAGTGTAACCATCTTCATGATAAACTTCAACGAGTAAACTTATACCATATTTTCCTGTAAAAATAAAGCAATTTGAAATAATTCATAGAATTCTCACAAATGATTTCACATTCCTATAACAGGCAGTTTTACATCTGTTTTTGTGATGTATTTTATCTGTCCCACATTATTCAAAGGCAAATCCACAATATGTTGTGTCTACATATTTTTTATTTTTCTATATTTTGTACTTTTTGCAAATAACCTGTAGACAAACAAAATTGGGAATGATATAATCGACCATGTTGAGACATCAGTGTGAGATTTGCGACGAGGCACCTTATTTGTCGCTAATTTTTTTGCGGCTTTTTCAGTCGGCATACCATATATTGATGTCTCCTGTATGGTAGTATACAATATTTAGGGGGCGTACTTTTTTTAACGCCCATTCACATCACACACAGGGAGAATGGGAAATGCAAGTTATCAAGAGAGACGGTCGTGCTGTTACTTACGACCGAAGCAAGATCATATTGGCTATCCAGAAGGCTAACTCGGAGGTTGAGCCTTGTGAGAAGATCTCTGACGAGAAGATCGAGGAGATCGTCGGAAGCATCGAAGCCAAGAACAGAAAGAGAATGCTCGTTGAAGATATCCAGGATATCATCGAGCAGGGGCTTATGGCCGACGGCAAGTTTGTCCTTGCCAAGACCTACATTATATACAGATACAGCCGCGAGCTCATCAGAAAGGCAAATACGACTGATGATTCTATCCTCAGTCTTATCCAGAACAGGAATAAGGATGTCATGGAGGAGAATTCCAACAAGAATGCCACCGTCGCATCCACACAGCGTGATCTTATCGCAGGAGAGGTATCGAAGGATCTTACCAAGAGAATGCTCCTCCCTGAGAAGATCTCCAAGGCTCATGAGGAGGGCGCCATCCACTTCCACGACGCAGATTATTTCCTCCAGCCTATATTCAACTGCTGCCTTATCAACATTGGGGATATGCTTGACAACGGCACAGTCATGAACGGCAAGCTCATAGAGAGCCCGAAGAGCTTCCAGGTGGCATGTACCATCGTGACTCAGATCATCGCATCTGTCGCATCCAGCCAGTACGGCGGCCAGTCAGTCGATGTCCGTCACCTTGGAAAGTACCTCAGAAAGAGCTACAACAAATATAAAAAGAGATACACCGAAGAGTTCGGCGACAAGATAGACCCTGACACACTTGAGAAGCTCATCACAGAGAGACTCAAGGACGAGCTGAAGTCAGGAGTCCAGACTATCCAGTATCAGATAAATACTCTGATGACCACCAACGGCCAGTCTCCATTTGTCACTCTCTTCCTCAACCTCAGAGAGGACGACGAATACATCAAGGAGAACGCCATGATCATCGAGGAGATCCTCAGACAGAGACTTGAGGGAATCAAGAACGAGGCAGGCGTGTATGTTACACCTGCATTCCCTAAGCTCATATATGTTCTTGACGAGCACAACTGCCTCAAGGGCGGTGAGTACGACTATATCACAGAGCTCGCCATCAAGTGTTCTGCCAAGAGAATGTACCCTGATTACATATCAGCCAAGAAGATGCGTGAGAACTACGAGGGAAATGTATTCTCATGCATGGGATGCCGTTCATTCCTCTCCCCATGGAAGGATGAGAACGGAGAATATAAATGGGAAGGCCGTTTCAACCAGGGAGTTGTCAGTCTTAATCTTCCACAGATAGCTATACTTGCAAAGGGAGACGATGACAAGTTCTGGAGTCTTCTGGATGAAAGACTGCAGCTCTGCTACGACGCACTCATGTGCCGCCACAGAGCCCTCGAGGGTGTAACCTCTGACGTCAGCCCAGTCCACTGGCAGTACGGTGCCATCGCCAGACTTAAGAAGGGCGAGGTCATCGATCCACTGCTCCACAACGGTTACTCAACCATATCACTGGGATACATCGGTGTATATGAGGCCACCAAGCTCATGCGTGGTGTGAGCCACACAGATCCTGTGGGCGAGGAATTTGCACTGAAGCTTATGCACAAGCTCCGCGCAGCCTGCGACAAATGGAAGGCAGATACGGGACTTGGCTTCGGACTCTACGGAACTCCGGCCGAGAGCCTTTGCTACAGATTTGCACGTATCGACAAAGAGCGTTTCGGAACCATAAAGGATGTCACAGACAAGGGCTACTACACCAACTCTTACCACGTTGATGTCCGTGAGAAGATCGATGCATTCAGCAAGTTCAGATTTGAGAGCCAGTTCCAGACCATATCATCAGGTGGTGCCATCTCATATGTTGAGATACCAAACATGCGCAACAACCTGGATGCTCTGGCAGAGGTCGTAAGATATATATACGACAACATACAGTATGCTGAGTTCAACACCAAGTCTGACTACTGTCATGTATGTGGATACGATGGTGAGATCCTCATCAACGATGACGGCGAATGGGAATGTCCACAGTGTGGCAACAAGGATCACAACAAGATGAATGTTACCAGAAGAACCTGCGGTTATCTGGGCGAGAACTTCTGGAACGTGGGCAAGACCAAAGAGATAAAGGCAAGAGTGCTTCATCTATAGTCTTTTATAGAAAAACACTTGATATATTCAGGCAACTGATATAAAATAACAGTATGCATTAATAATTTCAATTGTATGGTCTGCATGTCGTAGAGGGCAACGCAGGCCATACTTTTGTTTTAAGATAAATTTAGAAGGGATCACATTATGAATTACGCAGATATCAAACTATTTGATGTGGCAAACGGAACCGGCGTCAGAGTGTCTGTATTTGTATCCGGCTGCACACACCACTGCAAGAACTGTTTCAACCCTGACACATGGGATTTCGGCTACGGCAAGCCGTTCACGGATGTGGAGATCAACCACATAATAGATAGTTGCAAGGAGGACTATATAGCAGGTCTCTCCCTGCTCGGCGGAGAACCTATGGAATATGTGAACCAGCAGGGGCTTCTTCCTCTGGCAAGAAAGTTCAAGGAGACCTACCCTGACAAGACCATCTGGTGCTACACCGGTTATACATTTGAAACCGATCTCTTAGACCGCATGTGTAATGAATGGGAGTATACAAAAGAACTTCTCTCCTACATTGACGTCCTTGTGGACGGAGAATTCATAGACGAACAGAAGGATCTGTCACTGAGATTCAAGGGCTCAAGGAACCAGCGTATCATAGATGTACCAAAGTCCTTGAAGACAGGCACCACAGTCCTGTGGGATGAAAGCGGAAAGTATTTTAAATAAAAGAAAAGCGGTCTGGCACACCATTAAAATGATGATGCCCGGCCGCTTTTTTGTTACTTTCCTGTTGAACCGAATCCGCCGGCTCCTCTGACTGTATCGCTGAGCTCGTCCACCTGATGGAATGCTCCAACGATATAAGGAGCGATCACAAGCTGTGCTATTCTCTCCTCAGGCTCAACCGTCTGTGCCTGGGTTCCGTGATTGTGGAGTGCAACCATGATTTCCCCTCTGTAATCCGCATCCACAACTCCAACCTTATTGGCCGGTGCAAGCCCCTTCTTGGATGCCAGACCGCTTCTCGCATACACAAGTCCTGCAAATCCCTCAGGTATCTCCATTGCTATACCCGTGTGAACCATCACCGTCTGTCCCGGCTCTATAGTAATCGCCTCATCAAGACACGCATACAGATCCGCCCCCGCTGCGTACTCTGAACCGTATGTCGGTATGACTGCCTTTTCATCCAGCTTCTTAATATTGATATCGTATACTGTTGCCATCTTTCTTCTCCTCTTATTCGTCAAATTTTATCTTGTTGTACACATCCATATCCACACTCTTACTGTATGAATATCCGCTGTCCAGCTCATCTATCCAGTCCTTCATAAGGTTGTCATAGTATTCCGCATCAGCGGCATCCGTGAGCTTCTTCTTGTTCTCGGCCGTGGCCTTCTCATCCGTAATGCTTATCATCTGGAATATATGATAACCATACTCAGTCTCCACCACCGTGGAGACCTCGCCATCCGACATGCTGTACAGTATGTCCAGCGTATCCTGGCCATAGGTGCTCAATATATCATCCCTGCTCATCGTATGTGTTCCCGCATACTTAAGCTCCTTTGCGCTTCCAAGGAATGATATATCCATATCTGTGCCATCCGAGGCTTCCACTATGGATTCATATGCCGCATCCGCCTTTTTCTTCTGCTCATCTATCTTGTCCTGTGAGTACAGGGTGATATTTCCATAATCGTCCTCCGAGTAGCACTCAAAGAACATGTCATAAAATGTACTCATCCTGGCCTGCTCATCGGATATCTCCGTGGAGCTCTGCTTCATCACATAATCATATATCTTGTCTGCCAGTGCGCTCTCACGCAAAACTCTCTTCACCGTATCGAGTTCAAGTCCAACCTCTGCGATCTGGGCATCAGTCAATTTGTCATAGAACTCTTGCGCCGCCGTATCCTGATCCCTCTGCTCGCTTGCAGTCAGGCTTATGCCGTACTCCCCGGATTTGGTTATAAGTGTCTTGGTCTTTATGAGCTTTGATATCGCCTGACGCCTTGCTGCATCCACGGCATCCATCTCCAGACCATCATCAGTCACTATGCTCTGTTTCCACACGTCACTGCCATACTTTGATTCGTACTCCTCCTTCACAGTCTGGGCATAAATATACACCTCGTCTATCTCTATGTTCTGCCCGTTGTATCTGAGAACTACCTCCTTGCCAGTCTCCTCAGCGGCATCACTGCCACATCCAGTCACGGCAAATGCACATATGAGCGCCAGCAACACACACAACCATCTCTTCAACTGAACCGCACCTCCTTATCTTTGTATTCTCCTGTCTGTATATTTCTAACTCATTATCTATGCTTTGTTATCCACACTGTCTTCTTCACTGTGGGTCATTATCAACATCTGGGACATATCCGCCACGACAAATTCCGCCTTTCTGAGAAGATCATTTTTCTCCTCCCGTCCAAGCTTCAATATAAACTCAGGCTTTGCCCCCATGACAAATTTCATCCTGCCTGAATAACTCTTAACGAGCTCATCTATCCCATCTACATTTATGTCAGCCCTGTTGTACATGACAAATCTCAGGTCTCCGTCCTTGTACCATATACGGGTTATGAAGCAGATATTTGCATTTGCCCTTAACAGTGCCACATCAAGAAGATTCATTGTCTCGTCAGGGATGTCGCCAAATCTGTCAATGAGCTCATCCACTATGTCATTGTACTCATCCTCATTCTTGATGAGGGATATTCTCTTACAAAGCTCCAGCTTGACAAAGTCGTTTTTGACGTACGTCTCAGGGATGAACGAATCCACCGGAAGGTCTATCTCCGTCTCGTATTCATGGAAAACCTTCTCGCCGCGGAGCTCCCTGACCGCATCATTAAGCATCTTGCAGTAAAGGTCATAGCCCACGACCTCATAGTTGCCCGACTGACTCTCGCCCAGGACGCTTCCCGCACCTCTGATGTTGAGATCCGCCTTGGACACCTTGACTCCCGAGCCGAGATCCGTATATTCTTTTATCGCTCTAAGTCTCTTCTCAGCGACCTCAGATATCATCTTGTTGCGCCTGTAGAACATAAATGCAAATGCACTTCTGTCCGAGCGACCAACTCTTCCGCGTAACTGGTAGAGCTGTGCCAGACCAAACAGGTTAGCGTCGTGTATGATTATGGTATTTGCATTCGGTATATCAAGTCCGGTCTCTATGATGGTCGTGCACACAAGCACGTCTATCTCCTTTTTGTTGAACCGGTACATGATGTCCTCCAGCGTGCGGCCATCCATCTGTCCATGGGCAAACTCTACATTTGCATATGGCACGAGGCTTCTCACATCATCCGCAAATCTCTCTATGCCTTCGACCCTGTTGTACACATAGTATACCTGACCATGCCTTGCAAGCTCTCTGGCAATCGCCTCCCTGGCAAGCTCCCTGTCATATTCCATGACATAGGTCTGTATCGGCCTCCTGTCCACCGGAGGCTCCTCAAGCAGGCTCATGTCTCTGATTCCAACAAGACTCATATGGAGTGTTCTCGGGATAGGCGTCGCCGTCAGTGTCAGAACATCCACATTGGTCTTCATCTCTTTTATCTTCTCTTTGTGATTTACACCGAATCTCTGTTCCTCATCTATTATGAGAAGTCCCAGATTCTTGAACTCCACATCCTTTGAGAGCAGCCTGTGGGTTCCTATGACTATGTCCACCTTGCCCTCTTTCAGCTCTCTGAGTGTAGATTTTATCTCCTTCTGGGTACAGAATCTGCACAACAGTCTCACCGTCACTGGATAATCCTTCATTCGCTCTGTGAACGTCTCATAATGCTGCTCGGCAAGGATCGTGGTCGGCACAAGATACGCAACCTGTTTGCTGTCACCGACAGCCTTGAACGCAGCACGAATCGCCACCTCAGTCTTGCCAAATCCAACGTCTCCGCACACCAGTCTGTCCATGATCTTATGGCTCTCCATGTCTGCCTTGACATCCTCTATGGCCTTTAACTGATCGTCAGTCTCAGTATAAGGAAATGTCTCCTCGAACTCCTTCTGCCACTCGGAATCAGGAGAATAGGCAAAGCCTTCCCTCGCCTGTCTCTCTGAGTACAGCTTTACAAGATGCTGAGCCACCTCGCTGACATGGCCCTTAACCTTGTTTCTTACCTTCTGCCACTCACTGCCACCGAGTCTGTTGATCTTCGGGGCTCGGCTCTCCTTGCTCCTGTACTTCTGGATCCTGTCCGTCTCGGAAGCCAGGACATATAATTTGCCGCCCTCAGCATACTCGATAACCAGATAGTCCTTCAAGGCGCCGTCGACCTCTATCTTCTCAAGCCCACGATAGATACCTATTCCGTACTTCTCATGGACCACATAATCGCCCACGCTCACATCCGAGAATGACTTTACTATCTCCCCGGCACGCGGCAGCTTCTTCCTCGAAGCCTGCGAATGTGATGTCTTGCTGGAGAACACATCTCCCTCACTGACCACGATGAGCTTCATCTCCGGGATCATAAAACCGGCTCTGAGCCTTCCCGGCATGACCGCCATCTCTCTGGCAGCCAGAGCTTTGTCCGGGTCGTTCAGGTAATGACATATGACGTCATTGTCCATGAGGTTATCGACCATTCTCTTCGCACCGACCGATGATGGCGATACGAACAGGACGCTGTATTTGTCCTTCTTCCATTTCTTGATATCAGTAACCAGCGCATCAAAATTGTTCCTGTAGCTGTGAACCTCCCTGCTCTCGATCTCCACGCGGTGAGCATACTTTACACGGTCATCCTCACCCACAAATGAGTCAAAGCCCACAACCTTGTAGCGTCTGCATTTTTCCAGGACATCATCATAAGTGAACAGAACCTTCATCTGCCCCGGGAGGATATATCCCCCCTCCAGCCTGTGCGTCAGGCTGCTAAGAAAACTCTTCTCACTGCCATCCGCCTTCTCCGTGACCTTCTTCGTCTCATCTATGAAAATGTACGCATCCTCCGGCAGGCAGTCCACCAGAGACACCGTGTCACTGTAGAAATAATCAACATAGCTGTCCACTCCGTATATCGCACTGAACTCCGTGAGCTGTTCCTTCAGCGTGGCTATCTCGCCCTTTATCCTGGCATACGCCTCCGTCTGAAATGAATCCTTAAGCTTCTTCGCATACGGCTTCAGCTCTGCCTCCAGCCTGTGTATACCTCTGTCGATCCTCTCCTTTGAAAGCACCATCTCTCCCGCGGGATAAATTACAAGTTCATCCACATTCTCTATGGATCTCTGGCTCTCCGCATCAAATGTCTTGATGGTATCGACTTCATCGTCCCACATGTCTATTCTGTATGGACATTCCTCAGTCAGCGGAAATATGTCCACGATACCGCCTCGTATGGCAAATTGTCCCGGCTCCTCCACAC
>NZ_JBEHVV010000091.1:0-9803 GCF_040227395.1 Coprococcus sp. RTP21428st1_C9_RTP21428_210409 | reverse complement strand
AACTCCACCATCCACGGATTCCTTACCGTACTCCTCCTCGTAGCGCTTCTTGCAGTCTCCACTGCACAGATATACATGACACAAACCGTTGAGGGTCTTCTTCAGCATATCCGTTCTGAGTATATATCCATCACAGTCTATCGCCCAGTCCGGTATCTCATCCGGCTTCACTATGACTATGATCGGCATATATCTGTCAGGGCTCTCAACAATCGCATTCAGCTTGTCATAGCTGATCTCCTCAGGGCTTGATCCCTCCTCCATGACTATCCCGGCGTCTACAAAGCCAACCTGATTGAACATATCCTTCATGAACTTTGGCCTGCTGTATCTTCTCTCCTTGACGTTGATGGTCTCACATATGTTCTCCACATTCACATCATATATATCCCCGGCACTCACCATATCCACTGTCACATGCCATATAACACCAGCCTCTGAATTGCTTATGTGCTGGAAATCCATATGAAACTCACCGGCCTCATATGTTATATATACCTTATATCCTATGGTGGAATAATCCACACTCGTGAGTTCCTCGGGCATCTGTGGGAACACCATACTGATGTGCTCTCTGACCCATTTGTATATGATCTCACACGCCTTGTCATAACCCGCCGCAGGTATTCCTACCCTGTGGCTGTACACAACATTCGGAACCATAGGCTTTATCTCAGTCTTCACCTCTGGTCTGACCGCTGGAACGAACTGCTCCTTGTCAAGCAGCCTTGATATATACTCGTTGTGGACTATCTCCTTGTTGATCAGATAAATAACTCTGTCAGGAGTCAGCTCCTTGTGATACTTCTTGTTGAGCAGTATATCAACCAGTTCGCGCTTGCTCACAGTGTGGAACTGCGCCACGATATCCGGATTGTTGTCCAGATATTCCCTGAGCTCAGGCTTAAGCGGATCCTGCGTGATCCTGAGCCTGTATTTGCTTCTTATGGCATTCTCCCAGTTCTTCTCCTTGTACTGTGAGTCGTGAATACTATTGAAAATCTGCATGATAGACCAGTCGCACAGCTCCAGATTGGCTATGATACTGTTCATGACTCTGGACAGATCCTCATGTCCAGTCCACAGATCGGTCTCCTTGGAATCAGAACCCAGCTTATACTTATATCTCATCTCATGCTCTATCTCATGCCAACCCTCGAAGAGCACCGTCCTGAGCTGTACCTCAAATGTCTGATCAAATGGCTTGTTCCACACACTTGCAGGTATGTTTCGCAGATATTTGCTCGGTATCCTGAACACACCGTTACATTTCTGTGCCTCAAATTTGTTCTCCTCATTCTTCGTCTTGGACCAATTGTCCAGAAGAAACGTCTCCTCAAGTATCTTCTCACATATATCCATGTCCTCCAGATAGAACAGGTTGATTCGTATACCTATGATATCCTGAATCTTTCTTCCACCTTCCTGCATGGAGTATTTACCAGTCTCCAGCTTGTGCAGAAGTGACGATTCTGACTTGATTCTCGATGTACTGTTAAAATATATTCCCGCATTGTTCAGCTTCGTGACAAGAGTGTTGAGCAGACTCATCTTCACATTGTTGATCTCCTCTATCTCCTGTTCCTGAAGAAGCTTCTCGTCACTATTATAGTCATAGATGCTATAATCCATTCCATCATTCCTTTTCTGTAATTATATATCAATCCGCCCTGCGGCGTCTTTCCTATATCCACGCATATCTTTATCTAGTATATCACAATAATTGTGTATTTTGCTTAAAATAATATGAACATTTTATAAAAAACAGTGCAATTCCACCCTTATAGTATAAAATCCACTCCATTTTCTTGCGAAAGTAAAGGCTTGTATATATAATTAAAAGGCTAGAACACAAATGAGAGGTTAAATTATGATTTTAGACTGTCAGAACATCTGCAAAGCATTTGGCACAGATGTTATATTGGACAATATTTCTTTTCATCTTGAGGAAAAGGAGAAAATGGCTATAGTCGGCATAAACGGCGCCGGCAAGACCACTCTTCTCAAGATAATAATGGGTGAGGAAAGTGCTGACTCCGGTCAGGTCATAGTGTCAAAGGACAGGACCATCGGTTATCTGTCCCAGTATCAGGAGAGCAATTACAACACCACTGTCCGCGGAGTCATGATGGATGCACTAAAGCCTATCCTTGAGCTTCAGAACAGGATGCGCGAACTTGAACACACTATGGCTGAGCAGTCCGGTGAGGAGCTTGAGAAATCTTTGGAGCTCTACAACCGCTACACCCACGAATTCGAATATAAGAACGGCTATAGCTGTGAGAGCGAGGCAAATGGAGTTCTCAAAGGACTAGGTTTCTCCAAGGAGGATTATGACCGCCACACGGACTCTCTGTCCGGTGGCCAGAGGACAAGACTTGCACTCGGCAGACTCCTCATGGTGAAGCCGGATATCATCATCCTCGATGAGCCGACAAACCATCTGGACATGGAATCCATCTCATGGCTTGAGGGCTTCCTGTCATCCTACCAGGGAAGCGTCATCATCGTCTCCCACGACCGTTATTTCCTTGACAAGATCGTGACCAAGATAGTCGAGCTCGACAATGGCCACAGCCAGGTATACAATGGCAACTACACCTACTTCGCACAAAAGCGTGCAGAGATCCGTGAGAACATGATGAAGGCATATCTCAACCAGCAACAGGAGATCAAGCATCAGGAAGAGGTCATCACGAAGCTCAAGCAGTTCAACCGTGAGAAGTCCATCAAACGTGCAGAGAGCCGTGAGAAGATGCTCTCACGTATAGAACGTCTCGACAAGCCAACCGAGGTTGCATCCGAGATGAGGATCACTCTTGAGCCAAATGTCTTAAGCGGCGAGGATGTTCTTACGATCGAAGGACTCTCCAAATCATTTGGCGACAATAATCTGTTCTCAGGAATAGATATGGATATCAAACGTGGCGAACACGTCGCCCTGATAGGTGGAAATGGAACCGGAAAGACAACCATACTGAAGATGATCAACAGGCTTGTATCCAAAGATGCCGGAGCTATCATACTTGGATCACGCGTCAAGATCGGTTACTACGATCAGGAACATCAGGTACTCACGATGTCCAACACCATATTCGATGAGATAAGCGACGCCTACCCTGATCTGTCCAACACCAGAATCCGTAATGTCCTTGCGGCATTCCTCTTCACAGGTGAGGACGTGTTCAAGAGGATACAGGATCTGTCAGGTGGCGAGCGTGGACGTGTGTCCCTTGCCAAACTGATGCTCTCTTCCGCCAACTTTCTTATTCTGGATGAGCCGACGAACCACCTGGATATCACATCAAAAGAGATACTGGAGAATGCCATAAGGAACTACACCGGCACTGTCCTGTATGTATCCCACGACAGATACTTCATCAACCAGACGGCCACAAGGATCATCGAGTTAAGGGACAAACAGCTCACAAGCTATATAGGCAATTACGATTACTACGAGACCCACAGAACGTATTCCACAGATTCAGGAAGTCCATTCACTCCAATAAGCGGAGTCTCTGACGCACCGGCCCAGACCGCTCCCGCTGTCTCACAGGCCAAGCTCTCATGGCAGGAAAGCAAAGCTGAGGCGGCAAGGCAGCGCAAGAAGGCAAATGACCTGAAGAAGCTTGAGGCATCCATCGAGGAACTTGAGAACAGGATCGCAGAGATCGATGAACAGTTTCTTCTTCCTGAGAACGCCACAAATGTCGGTCTGCTGAACGACCTCACAAAGCAGAGGAACGAAGCCGACACAGAACTCAACGAGCTCTACACGAAATGGGAGGAACTGTCCGAGGAGGACTGATGGCGGAATCGCTCATGTCAAACCTGCAGGCTTAACTATATCAACAAATACCAAAAACACCATATACGACTACAGCAAAGAGGATCCATATAAGGTATCCACTCACCGTATTCATATATGGTGTTTTCTTTGTTATCATGCACAGTCTCCTGTACATCTATTGTTCATACATGTCTCATGCACAGTTCCCTGTACATTTATGTCAATCTCTCTACATTCTAATGTCTCACATGAATTATCTTCATGGCATACTGTCCCGACAGATCATATGCAGAATTGCTTATATAGACCTGATCGCTGCTGCCCATTCCACCCTGAATGATCCAGTATTCAGGCTTATTTCCGCTGTTAGAACCCCAGTCATGCACATATGCCTCACATGCCGAAGCCGGAACTCCAAGCTTTCTCAGATACTGCTTAAGTGCAGTCGCTGAAGAGAACTTTCCAAAATAGATTCCGACATGGGTCGGCTCTCCATTCGTATAGTAGACAACTATATCACCAGGCAGGAGCACATCGTATGAGAAGTCCTCCCTGTCCGCTGTGAGCTCGTAATCCGTCGCCTCACCCCAGCTTCCATTCTGCGCCAGAATCGCCTTGGCGATGACCTTGCGGAGTGCCCAGTCTGAGCATATATTTGATGAACTGATCACGAATCCGCCATTTGCAAAGTCAGTGTACTTGACTGACATATCACTTCCCGGAGTGCTGCTGCCTGCGTATCTAAGCGCATTTGCCACAAATACATTGCAGTAGATTCCTGTCTTGCCCAGATATTCATTGACAACCCTCTTCATCCATTCATCAAAATCCCAGCTTATCGAATCTGTCTTGAAGCATCTTCCCCAACTGTCAAATTCATACTCCACATCACCCACTACTATCTTCGTGAGTTTACTGCAGCGTCCATTTGCATCGCTGAAATAATACACCTTCTTGTTGTTGATCTTGGCGTTCTTAAGACCCTCAGACTTGTCGTTGAGCAGCTTGCCACTTCTGTACTCGGAATATCCTGTACTCTCGTCATAATACACATATTCAGTTACAGTTCCCTCATCGCCTACATAAGCCGCACTGTAATCACTAATCGTCTGCCAGCCCTTTGTTCTGACAGCCTTACCTGTTTTACCAAAGTAACTGCAGTTGTCCTGCAGTCTCACCACAGAATTCTTCTTTACTATCCATCTGTTATTCGAGAATACTCTGTACGTGTCTGCATATCCCGATACAGTATGTGTCGATCTGTAATATATCGCATCAGATATTCCCGTGCTGTCCGTGTGGAGCACAACATGTCCAAATGAAGGTATCCACGCATTCACCGCAGCCGTCCAGCCGCCCTCGCTCGCCACCTTCTGACATCTGTATCTTATGCCGTCCACCTGTACAAAATAGGTTGCCTCTCCGTTTCTTATGTAATACTTCTTATCCCTTGAGATCTCATACCACTTCGTGACGTTGCTCTTCGCACCG
The DNA here is from genome assembly GCF_040227395.1 of Coprococcus sp. RTP21428st1_C9_RTP21428_210409. NCBI lineage: Bacteria > Bacillati > Bacillota > Clostridia > Lachnospirales > Lachnospiraceae > Coprococcus > Coprococcus sp. RTP21428st1_C9_RTP21428_210409. The sequence continues at coordinate 4,522 of NZ_JBEHVV010000091.1, read as the reverse complement.
TTCACAAAGTAATAATATCTTCTGTTTACCTCGTATACACCGGTTGCCGTACTGGTCCATTTTCCCGACGAATACTGGTACAGTCTTCCCGACTGCATCCGCCTTACTGCCTTGCCGTCCACCGCAAAATAATACACGCAGTTTCCTGATGTGATCCAGGTCGATCTCACCGCAGCGCCGTCACTTCCAAAGTAATAATAGTCTTCTCCAAACTGCTTCACCACGTTCTTGACCGGAATACCCGCTTCGTAGTAGTACACTCTGGAATTTTCTGTTCTGAGTCCCTTGTACGCATTTCCATTCTTGTCAAACAGGACTTTTATATTATTTACCATGATCGCCTTATTCTTGACGGTGATCCTGACTGTTCCATTATAGCTGTAGAAATAATTGCCGTGATAAGCGCTCACAACATGCCCATCAAAAAGCTGGATATACTTCACATCATTTCCAGACATGCTTCCGGATATATCCGCGTCAACAAGCTCCCCTGCCGGTGAACTGCTGCCATATTTGTACCAGCCATCTCCCACAACAGCCTTGCCACTCACAAAGTAATCACAGTACCCGGATCTTGTGAACAGTCCTGTCGCCGGACTGCCCTCGCTATAATACACTCCATTGTAATATCCTGTCAGAGCTACAGAATAGTCCCTGGCAAATGTAAACTTTTTGAGCTCTATGGTATTGCCGCTCTTAACGCTCATGTTGACATATCTGCTTGAAGAATTATAATTCGCTGACTTCAGCATCTCAAAGCTGGTGTCTGTGTAGCTTCCGTTATACTGCACATTTGCATCGCTGTCATCCGCTGCGACAAGATAAAACTTGGAGTTATATCTTATCAGTGCATATGTGATAAGTGTATCACTGTCCTCACCTGAACCAATGAAGTAACTCTCGCCCTCCGCAAAGCTGAGTCTGAACATGCCATCGGTGGAGTTCGTAAACACGTATGTACTGCTGTTCATCTTAAGTGCTGTTTTCTCCACCACGCTGGTAGGCGTCGCCACCCCCGGAGCCTCCGTATCCGCATATACAGATGCAGCCACATCCCCTGCAGTCTCCGCTTTGGCCGTCATGTTCCCCACACACGCCATCTCCGTCAGCAGAACAAATGCCACAGCGATGAGCAGAGCAAGAAATCTTACGTTATTCGACTTATACAATCCCTTCCTTATTGTCCGCAACATACTTCCTCCTGAGTATTTATTATGTATCTATAGTACACGATTTTGGCTGCATGTAAAATACAATATTTGATATTTTTCCGATATCTTCTCCACAAATTTCTTCGCCCCCGCCATATTTCTGTCATCAAGATTGACAAATGGATCATCCATTATGAGCATCGGCTTTTCATCCTGATACATGCTGTCCACTATTGCAACTCTTACACACACTCCGAGGATATCCGCCAGTCCCGAGCTCAAGGTCTGAGAATCCCTGTACATTCCCTGCTCTCTGTACCTGATTGTCATATCCGGGGCCGCCTGTACATTTCCTGCATGCTCTCCTGTAACGCACTCATAATACCTGTCAAATGCCTCCATGACCGGCACCGAATGTCCCACTGCAAATGTATCCCTGGCCTCCCCCAGCAGCTCGTACGCCTTTACGTTGAGCTCGTATCTGTGCAGATCGTCTTCCAAAGCCTTTTTCTTATCCGCCAACGATGCCTTCACAGCAGCTATCTCCTGTCTTCGAAGCTTGAGCTCTGCCAGTTCCCTGGCATACTCGCCAAGTCTCATGTTTTCTGCCATATAGACCGACATCTCCTCATCCATATCGGATTCGTCATCGGCTGTATATATATCATCTGATCCGTCCGATCTGGTATCACCAGCGGCATCCCCCGGCTCTTCCACCTTATTCTTCCTATGCCTGATCTTTTCATTTATCCCGCGTATAATGTAGTAGATTCCGAGTACACAAAACATACCTGCACATACAACAAATATAATCATAGCCATATCGTCAGGTTCTTCTATTCCAAGCATAAATTTCCACATTCCCAGAGATAAAAGTGCTGCGATCAACGCACAAAATCCTGTCATGATATATTTACTGCCACGTTTTTTATTATTTATGCTACTTCCAATGCTTTCTAGTTTTTCTGCATTATCTGCCTCTGGCTTCGCTGATTCCGGATTCAACGGTTCATGCTTTACAACGGCTTTCTGTCTCTGCCGCCTCATCCGGTTCTGATTCTGCATTTCTATCTCACGGATATTTTTATTCAGCTCATTTATACTTCTGTCTATTCCATCAAGCTCCCTGACCTGCTCACGCATCCCATCAAGCTCATATTTTCTCCTGTACAGTTCCCCCGTCCGCTTGGTTGGCGACTGCCTGTTTATAACATTCTTCAGTATCTGTCTGGCATTCTCATAATTGCTTATATCATCCGTGCTGTCAGCGATATTACCAAGCTTAGCACTTATCCCATCCGTCGCCCAGGTCCGGCAGTCATCCTGCCCTATGTACATACTTCTCACAAATGACGCAGAATCCACATGAAACAGCTCCTCCCCAAGCTTATCCGTGAACATTCCTGTCACAGCATGAGTCGCCTCGTCGTATATCACGCATTTGTCATCGCTCTTCTTCGCGCCAAATGTCCTCTGAACCCTGTAGTTTCTGCCCCTGCTCTCAAATACCAGTTCTCCGCCATAGGCAGCCCCCGACCACGGGCGATATCTTTTTCTTTCATTCTCAATGTCATTTCTCTTCGTCTCACCGTCGAAGCCATACAGCATGACCCGGATAAAAGCAGCAAGAGTCGACTTGCCCCAGCCATTATCCTGGACAAATGTATTTATCCCATCCTCGAACTGGACTTCCATGTTATTCAATTTGCCAAATCCATCTATATAACAAGATATCAATCTCATACTTAAAATATCTCCTCGCCCGAAAGAGCCCTGAGTCCTGTCTGGATCACATATGCCTTGTCATTTTCACTCATATCCTGCCTCATGACCTTCCTCACGAATTCGCCCTTGAGGGACGCATCATTCACATACCTCATGTAATCCACCTGAAAATCCGTGTGATCCAAGATCTCCATATAATAGAACGAATCCTGAAACTGCTTAGTCAGATAATCCGTGTTTATCTCGCTCTCAACATTTACCGCGCCTGTGAGGGATACCCTCACCATGTCCCTGGACTCATCTTCCATGGTCCCCGGCAGTTCCTGATACAGTCTGTCTGCGATCATGTCCGCCGCATCAGAGCTTGACTCTGCCCCTGTCACGTCCACTTCCACATCGAACAGCCTTCTATAGGCAAATGGCACAAATTCGGTCTCAACCATATGCTTCCTCTCATCCACGTCAAGCATCATAAATCCATGCTCACCACACTCGTCAAAGCCCCTGCCCTCCAGACATCCCGGATAGCAATAGACTCCCCTGTGATCAAGACTTTCCAGCTTTCTTCCATGCACATGTCCCAGTGCCAGATAATCTATGCCTCTTCCCCTGAGTTTCTTCAGGCATACATCATTCATGTTGCGAGCCCTGCCATATTCCTGCTCCTGTCCGTGGAGTGTGACAATATTTATATCGTTCTCATCCAGTTCGAGTTCATCATATATGCTGTTGCAGTTTTCGTCATTCAGCACAGCGCCCGCGATCACTATATGTGATCCCTTAAGCTGATACTGCGTCCACTCATCTCCGAATAAATACAGATTCTCTGGGAGTCTCCGCCCAGCAAATAAGCTTTCATCCGGGTCATGATTTCCCCTCAGATAGAACACATCTATGTCAGCATACTTCGCTATCTCCCCCAGAACAACATTTATCGTCGTGGCAGACACTGTCTCTGAATCAAAGAGATCCCCCGCTATTATTACCGCCTGCACGTCATTCTCTGCAGCATACCCGAATATTTTCCTGAATGTGTTAAGTATCTCATTTCTTCTGCCTCTGGCTCTTTCTCTTCCAAGATGTGCACTCAGGGCTGAATCAAGATGGATATCCGCACAGTGTATTATTCTCATAGTTCCTCAACCTCAGTCATCTCTATTCTTTTCTTTTTCTATATTAACATAATACGTAAAAATTTGCTCATAAAGAATAAAGTCCACGGCATATGCCGCGGACCCTGTCTACATCATATCATATACCTCCTGTCTGATACACATGTGTTTTCTCTCTGTATTCAACAGCAGAAAACTGTCTCTTAAGTTCATACATGAAGTATATTGCTCCTTGATTTTCGTTCCGTAATTATTACGGATTTTGTTTTTTCACAAACAAAAAACGCCAGAAGCCTTGGTTTTACAAGGTTTCTGACGCCAATCAAACAGGGGATGAGAGAATCGAACTCCCACCAAAAGTTTTGGAGACTCCTATCATACCATTTGACCAATCCCCTATATACAGAAAAAATTTAACACCTGCTGCAGCGTTAAATTTTCCCGGTACGTTTTATTCTGTACCTTCAGAATTTCACACAGAAAGAGGTATCTTCTAAAGCTTATCTCTTAGAAACCTCTAAGGATAAGTCCTCG
>NZ_JBEHVV010000090.1:0-9875 GCF_040227395.1 Coprococcus sp. RTP21428st1_C9_RTP21428_210409 | reverse complement strand
GTGTTAAATGAGGCACAGAGACTGACCAAGCTGACACAGGGACTTCTGGAGCTGAACAACTTTGACTCATTTGACCTGCAGCTTGACAAGTCCAACTTCGATATCAGGGATATCATCACACCGACCATCAACACATTTGAGAAAAGGTGCAAGGACAGGGGAATTTTCCTGGACAGCGTATTCCTCACCGACAACACAGTGGTATACGCCGACAGAACCAAGATACAGCAGGTTATATACAATCTGGTTGACAACGCCATAAAGTTCACACCTGAGGGACGCCAGATCAGGGTTCAGGTGACTGAGAAGGACAACAAGATATATACAAGCGTCAAGGATGAAGGCGTGGGAATTCCAAAGGATGCCCAGAAGAAGGTATTTGAGAGATTCTACAAGACGGATCCGAGCCGTGGCAAGGACAAGACCGGAACCGGACTGGGACTGGCCATAACCAAAGAGATCATCAAGGCTCACGGCGAGCAGATCACCCTCACATCCGAGGAGGGCGAGGGAAGCGAATTTATCTTCTCTCTTCCTAAGGAGAAGGATATGCAGGTGCCTATCAAGCCTGTGCATGTCGAGCACACTGAACACCACTCCGATACAGACATATCATCGTCCGGCGTGAAGAGCAATGGCAAATTCAGGATCAAGGACTCATAAGATATCGCAGAATATTAAAGCCGGGGTATTACCCCAGAGAATGTCTCTGTTGTAATACCCCGGCTCTATTTATTTCACTTTACATTTCCTACCATCTATCCACACATTTTTCACCTGTGAAACATCTATCGGCTTAGTGAAGTTCAACTCCATTCTCTGTATGCTGTCGCCATCACCGGTCTTGCCGATTCCATATACTACATCTTTCAATTCTTTATTGTCTGTCATCTCAAGTATTATATTCTCCAGCGAGTCATCATCGACCGCCGCATTTTCAGTAATGTCAATGGTTATGCCCTTTGTATTTATTGTACATTTTTCAATGCCATCTATGCCGGATACATCCACACTATGTCCCTGCATATCATCCTGAACCTTAAACTGTAAGGTCCAAGGGCCATCCACCTCGTCTGCTACATAGGTGACCGCGCCATCACTTGATTTATTTTTGTTGAACAGGGTAATGCTGTTACATCTCATGGTGATGACATCCCCCACCTTGTATGCATTTTTCTTTTTTAACTTGTATACAATATCAGACATTGTCTGCTTGTTCGTGAGCGAGATTCCATCGCCAGGAGCCGTGCTGCCCGCATATTCACTGACGATGTTCGCACCGCCTTCTATTATCTGCATCTGAGCATCAAAGCTCTCATATTTTTCTGTGTCAAAGTCATCGTATGTTATCACCATCGCAATGTTGACCTGATTGCCATCCACTGCTACCTTCTTCAGATCAAAGCTTACTTTTGCATCGGACTCGGTTATCACCTTTACACTGCCCTTATACTCGTTATTTATGTAGCTCTCGTCCACATATTTTGATGGAATAACACTTCCTGTCTCCCTACTCAGACTGTCAAAAAACCATGCCAGCGAGCCGTTCTCTGCCGCATATGTCAGTCCGCCTCCCGACAGGATCAGAACAGCCGCCACTGCCGCCGTCTTCCATCCATGATTTCTTCCGGTTTCCCTCGCCTTCACCTTGTGCCTGAGCCTCTTCACACAGGCATCCTTCTCTTCATCCGACATATCCATGGTCTCAATGTCCACATTTACATCGTTCATAACATCATGTACATTTCTGTCTTTTCCGTTTTTCATGATCATTCACCGCCTTTACACTTGTTTCAATCGACTTCTTGCTCTGGACATTCTGCTGTAGATAGATGATGAAGATACCCCATAATCTTCCGCTATCTCATCTACACACTGGTCATCCCAGTAGTACCTCAGAATGATGTCCCTGTCTTCGTCCGACAGACCACTCAGCAGCTTTTCCATGCTGTCCGATATCTCCTCATTGAGTATCTCCAGCAGGTTGTCATTTGCAAGCTTGTTCTCATAGTCTGCTATGTCTTCCTCCGAACATCTTCTGCTGTATCTTCTCAGATAATCTATGGATCTGAATCTTGCAATTGCCGTTATCCAGCTTCTGAACGAGCCTTTGCTCTCGTCAAATCTGTCTATATTGTTCCATACATCCAGAAACACATCGTCCATGCACTCTTCAATTTCCTCCGGCATGCCCGAAAGATTCTTGTACACAGCAGCTTTCACCTGCCCTCCATATTCCTGAACCACAAACTCCAGAGCTTTCTCATTATGCCGTTTCAGCTTCGATATATAATTGTTCCTAGTTACCATATCATTCACCTCCCCGTGTGTTTCTAATATATATTCCGATCAAAATCTGTGTTTTCTTGCGGTAAAAGCGATTTTTTTTATAAAAAAGCTGCCAGTTTTTTGAATTATACTGACAGCCATCTCTTTAATTATTATATTTGTTATTCATTTCCTTTACAGCCTCACCGATCTGGGCTCTGAGCTCTGTGGGATAAATGACCTCCACCGAGGTTCCATACTGCATCGCCCAGTGCGCCATCGCCTGACGGCTGCACACAAGCCGCACGTAAGTTACATCATCATCAGTCTCCCTGAAGCCTTCGTACTGTCTGGCTATATTTTCATCGACCACATCAAAGTTTCTTCCAAACCAATCCACCACATCCGATATGGCAGCCTTTCTGACACGCATCACTATGGTCACCGGCTCATCGGCAAACATATAGATATGCTCAGCCATATGCTTTGGAAGGTTGAGTCCATGCTCCATTCCCTTTACCTCTGTGCGGTTCTTCACAGGCCTGTCAACTATCTGGACCTGTGTCATCTTATCCACTCTGTAATTCGACAGATTGTCATACTTGTCGTAATTGCAGATGAGGTAATACTTTCCGTCATTCGCCACCATCTGATACGGATTGACTACGTACGGCTCCTCCCGCCTCGGATGAAGCTTCTTGTCCTCACCATAATTATTGTAAACAAATGATATCTGCTTCTTCTCAGATATGGCATCGTCTATCATTCCCACGTTGAACAGTGTCTGCTTGTTGCTGGTGTGCTCGAGACCCGGAAGACTGCTCACATGCGTCATCTTGTTTGTAAAATATATATTTGACAGACCTGCTATCTTGTCTATGAGCTGACTTGCCTGACCAGCCGGTATGGTCTTGGAGAACAGGATACTGTCTATCATCATTCGAAGCTCTGCATCGTCAAACTCGTGGTTGTAATACCAGTTCGACGTGAGTATCTCCTTTGTGCCATCCTTCTTTTCTCGCTCAGTCTCGGTGTACTCAATGTCATAGCCATAATCCACCAGACAGTTGAGATTTGCCTTTACGGATTTTCTGTCCACAGTTATATCATAATCCTCTTTGAGCTTCGCAATGATATCCTTCTGATCCATGGTGTGGTCACAGTCCGTATATTTCTTCAGTATATCCAGAATGCATATGTTCAGCATCTTTTTTCCACTTGTAGGATACGCCATGTATATTCCCCCTCTATCACTACATGTCCCAACTAAGACGATGTAGATTTCCCGCTTCCTCTAGACCTGGGAAATCATTCTGTCTGAGTGCTTCATACAGCACTATTGCCACAGAGTTGCCCAGATTCAGTGAACGAATGTCTGGGAACATCGGAATCCTGATAGATGTATCCTTATAATCAACCAGGATCTCCTCAGGTATACCCGCGCTCTCCTTGCCGAACATGATGTATGCGTCATCCTCAAACTTCACATCTGTATACTTCTTCCTGGCTTTGGTTGTCGCCATGTATATCTTTGCTCCGGGATTCTTTGCAAGGAAATCCTCGAAATTCACATACGTTGTCACATCCAGCTTGTCCCAGTAATCAAGCCCGGCACGCTTCAGCTGTTTCTCATTTATCTGGAAGCCCAGCGGCTCTATGAGATGCAGTCTTGCGCCTGCTGCCACACATGTTCTTCCTATGTTGCCTGTATTGGCCGGGATCTCCGGCTCATGTAATACTATATTTAGCATACTACTCCTCCTATAAAAACCTTGGCGGTGTAAGAAATCTCCTCTCGTCGTCGTGCACCACAACCCTATCGCTTTTTTCCGTAAGATGGCCTATGACTGAAGCCTCATATCCTGCCTCATAGAGCTTATCAGCCAGCAATTTTCCATCCGGAACTACGAAGAGTGCAGAACCACAACCATCTATCATATACGGATTATCCCCGGTGTGCTCACATATCTCTATTGTTTCCTGAAGTATCGGTATATTGTCATGACATACCTCAAGCCCGCACTTCAGCGCATCTCCCATCTCCCAGAGAGCTGCAAATACGCCGCCCCTCGATATGTCGTGTGAATATATACAGCCATGATCTAATGCTATGTCAACCTGGCCGCCAAGCAGTATAAGCTGCTCGAGCTGCTCCACAGGTCTCAGATAGCTCTCCGAATACCTCTCAAAAAGTTCCTTCTGATTGTCATAGTAGAGCTGCAAAGTTCCCCCAACGCCAGTCTGTCCACACATAACAATGTCCATACCGGCCAGTCGTTTTGATCCACACAGGTCTAAATCATCATATCCTGCATGTTCCTGACCTACAGATATTCCCATCATTGTCAAACTTATAATTGGCTCGGCAACAGCACTGTTCACCTCAGTATGTCCCGTCACTATGTCAACGCCGTACTCCGCACATATGCCCGCAAGCTTTCTGAGCAGTTTCTTCATGCGTCGTTCATCGTCATCAGGCATAACTATGGTATCTACTGCCGCCCATGGCATATATCCGCCAATCCTTATACTGTTGTAAAGTCTCGCTATATCAAGTCTGAGTCCCATATACCCGCTGTCACAGCACACACCAGCCGCAACATTCACGCTTTTAGCTGCGCCGGTGTCTCCGCTACCCCCATCACGCAACAAGAGCCGGGCATAGTCATCTCCTATTCCGGCTCTTGTCACATCGTCGTGGACAGTACTTGGCAGACTCTTAAGTATCGATCGCACCGTCTGGTGCTCTCCAAACTTTCCTCTCATATCTACTCTCCAATTCGACCTGTTTTCCTATTAGAATGCTGAAACTAAAAGTGTAACAACCATAGCGATACACAGAACCACAACAATTATTCTGGATACCAGTGTCTTACCTTTCTTGCTGCTAAGATCTATCATCTTTCCACACTCCTTATCAAAGTATCTTGCTCTACAAAATTAACTTAATAATAACAAAATATAAACCGTAGTTCAACAGCAATTATTTTTACAATCCCTGCCCCTTAAGGTAGTTGATAAACTGCTGTGCAGTACGTCCGCTTATGCCGCCATGTGCAAGCTCCCACTTGTTTGCCTCTGCGCAGAGCTCCTTCTCGTCCATGGTGATGTGCTCCTTCTCAGCAAGTCCCTTGACGATCTCAAAGTATTCCTTCTGTGAAGGTGCGCTGTAGCTGATCGTGACTCCGAATCTGTTGACCAGTGACAGCTTCTCCTGAATGGTATCACTTCTGTGAATACCATTGTTATTCTCCATATCATTCCTGTCGTTCCATGTCTCCTTGATGAGATGACGGCGGTTGGATGTGGCATATATGAGCACATTGTCAGGTCTGATCTCAAGTCCACCCTCGATGACAGCCTTGAGGTACTTGTACTCTATCTCAAATTCCTCAAATGAAAGGTCATCCATGTATATGATAAATCTGTAATTTCTGTTCTTGATAAGCGATATGACCTGCGACAGATCCTGGAACTGATGCTTGTATATCTCTATCATACGAAGTCCTCTGTCATAGTACTCGTTGATGATCGCCTTGATCGTGGTTGACTTTCCTGTTCCACTGTCACCAAAGAGAAGTGCATTGTTCGCCTTGCGGCCCTCCACAAATGCCTCAGTGTTGTCCACGATCTTCTTCTTCTGGATCTCATATCCGATGAGATCATCCAGCATGACATCCTCTGTGTTATTTATAGGTACAAACTCCAGATCTCCATGCTCACGGGTGATCCTGAACGCTTTGTTGAGACCGAACATACCAACACCATATGCCTTGTAGAATGATGTCACTATGTCAAATATCTGGTCCTCGTTCTCAGCCTCCTCTATCGCATTGCTGACAGCCTGAACCTTCTCGCTGACATTCTTATTGTACATTCTCTCCTTCTTGCCAATAGACCTATAGTTGTTGATAGTTGAGAAACAGTCTATTCCAAGTGCGCTCTCTATCTCTGAGAAATCAAAGTCGAACAGCTTCTTGAATATCCTGAAATCATTCTTGGCGAAATAATTAACGGTTCCGTCATTTGCTCCTACCTTCTCACTTGTTATACTGAATGAGTTCTCATTGGTGATAAGTATAAATGCCAGATAGTTGTGCCACAGATTCTTGTCGAATCCATAGCTGGTCGCAAGATCGAGCAGTCTCTTGATCTGATCGTATATGCGGGCACACAGCTCCGCATTCTCACACCTCTTGAGATCAAAATCCTCAAATATTCCAGACAGCTTCATAAGTATGCTGTCCTCTCCTAGATCTCTGTATAAAACCAATTTCGCTATGTCTCTGTACATGTGTATATCCTTCTTTCTGAACGGCTATATGTATCACCACACAGATGATGCCATATATGAGCCGTCATTTTTTTCTCTTCTTGTAGTTTTTATTTCTGTTACTGTTTCTGCCTGTGTTATTTCTTTCTATGTTATTTCTTTCTGTGCTATTTCTGCCTGTATTATTTTTTCCAGAATTGCCGCTTCCGGCTGTACCGCTCGGTGCATTTGACTCATTCGTCCCGGTCTGCCCGGCGTCCACCTTGCTGACATCAGACGCACATTCCTCATCCAGCCTTCCATTCCATCGCCCCTCGGGGATGTTGCATGCCAGATTATATTTCCTCCACGATATGCCCTTGTCTCTGAGTCTCTTAACCACATATTCTTCAGACATCGCATACAGGACGGAGAAAAGCGGTACAAATATGAGCATACCCAGAATGCCCAACATATCACCTCCAAGCATGACCGCCACAAGTACCCATATAGATGGAAGTCCCACCGAACCGCCAACAACATGAGGATATATGAAGTTTCCCTCTATCTGCTGCAACACGACAAATATGATCAGAAACACTATGGCACGCTTCGGATCCTCTACCAGGATCATAATCGTTCCGGCAAAACATCCGACAAATGCTCCAACAACCGGGATCAGTGCAAATACTGCTATGATGATGCTGACCGTAAGCGCATACGGAATACGGAATATGGTCATCGTAATGAAAAACATAAGTCCAAGTATGCACGCCTCAAGGCACTGACCTGAGATAAACTTGGAGAAGGTCTTATCCGCAAGAACACAAGTCTGAATGAATCGGTCCGCCTTTTCTTCCCTGAACACCGCATACAATACACCCTTTACCTGCTTCTCCAGAGTCTCCTTCTGAGCCAGTATGTAGCACGCAAAGAACAGTCCCACCAGAACATCGACCACGGCGCCTACCACACTGCTGGCAATGGAGAACGTGGAAGACAATACACTGCTGCCGCCGTTCTTCACAATACCAACCACATTTGATATAAGTGCATCCCAATTAATATTGATACTCTTTATCTTATCCACTATCTCCGGCTGGTCCTTCATCAGCTTGATCGCCTTCCTCTGTATATCATCCATGGCCGATGGCAGCTTCTCTGCAAACATAGTTATAGTCTTGGACATCTCAGGTATGATCATAGTTATTGCAAACGTGAGAACAGCTATTATGCACAGGAACGACAGTATGAGGCACACTGGTCTCCTGAACCTGTACAGTCTGCTGTCTTTATTCTTAAACAATACCTTTTCAAGTCCCTTCATAGGTACATTCACCACAAATGCTATGGCAAATCCTATGACAAATGGCATGAGTATATTGATGAGCCAGCTGAACATACTGGACACCTTATCAAAATTAAACAGTACATATGCAAACAGCACCACACCGCACAATATAATCACGGTCCTCACTGTATCCCTCTTATTCCAGTTCATGAAGTCCTCCTAATAATCCACATTATTATTCTATGTAGTCATCAATTACATATCTATTCACCCAGATGTATATCTCCAAATGCCTCGGACAGGGAATATGTCAGATTCTTCTTGGGCTTGTACACATCGATGACCGGGGCCATGATCCTGAAAAAATTCTCCTCATCCTTTGAGAGCTTGAACACCTCAGCGGTATTCCTGGCATCCCACAGGGCATCATGCTCTGCCCCCTGAAAGTTTTCTCCCAGATAAAACACAGCGTCCGACAGTGATATCCTTCTTGACGTTCCTATGAGCTTGGCATATTCCTTCTGGAAATCCTTCCACCTTGATATGATACTTTCCAACCCGGGGTGCGTGTATTCCTTCAGCCTGGCCTCCTTGCGGAGCTGTCTCAGGTCATTCTCACTCCATGCGTATATCACATCGGCATCAGCACACCACTCTATAAAGCTCCCCATGGCAAAAGCATATGAAGGAGCATCCTCCACCATATCATCTGTTATTCCTGTGAGCTTTATTATACGCGAAGCCATGGTTCCATATGCCGGCTTCACATAACTCTTAAACGAATCTATCTCATTATAATCTTCATCCAGTTTAACCGCACCGATCTCTATGATCTCACTCTTACATATTTTCTTTTCCTTCTTATACTCTGAATCTATCATATTCATTTCAAAGTCCACAAATACGTATATCATACACTGTATTTCCCCTTACATTGCCGATTTAATCATTGTAACACTGTGACCGGAAAACTGTAAACAAGCATATTAGGTATTTGTCAGCATTTCCGCAAATATTTGAGTATATTTTTGTCCTATTATGAGTTAAAATTTCTGTGACGACATAATCTGCACTTATACGGCAGCATACGACACGAAAGGAATATACATATGAAAAATATAATCTTTGATATTGGCATGGTCCTCGTAGACTTCCACTGGAAAAGCACCATGGAGAAGCTTGGCATACCAGCGGACGTGATAGATACTCTTGATCACAACATGATAAACCACCCTATGTGGAATCATTTTGACCTGGACGATATGCCTGAGCCAGAGCTCATCAAACGTTTCAAGGAACTCAGCCCGGAATGCAGCAGCTACATAGACCTGTTCATGAACAATCTCGATGAAGTGGTGGACATGTTCCCGGGAGCCGACATGTGGCTCAAGGATCTCAAGTCCAGAGGTTACAACATCTACCTCCTGTCCAACTACCCAAGAAGACTGTTTGCACTCCACACGCCTAGATTCCACTTCCTGCCTTACACGGACGGAAGAGTGGTCTCCTATGAATACCACGTGACCAAGCCAGACGCCGCCATCTATGAGCATCTCTGCAACAAATATAACCTTGTCCCTGAGGAATCCATTTTTCTTGATGACAGGCAGGCGAATCTCGATGCCGCCGCAAAGCTTGGTTTCCACACTCTTCTGGTCACAGATCCTATAGGAGTGAGGGGTGCACTTGACGACATACTCGCACGCGAATAAGGAGATGCCAGATGAAAACAGATACAACTCAAAGCAGACACTGTGGTCTGCTGTGGCGTTCCATATTCTTTCCGCTAGCCTTTATTTATATGGAGCTCCTGTTTCACATTGCAATTTATGGATCTGCAGGCAGCAGCATACTACATCCCCTGACATTTGCGCTGGCATGCGGACTTACCCTGTCAGCACTGACCTCCTTCTGGCACAGATATGCAAATGCAGCCATAGCCTACCTGCTGTGGAGTATATTTACGATCTACTATATTGCACAATTTGTATACTATAAGATATTCAGAACATTTTTGAGTCTGGTGTCCATCGGCGGTGCCCAGGATGCTATGAACTTCAGGAC
>NZ_JBEHVV010000089.1:0-10122 GCF_040227395.1 Coprococcus sp. RTP21428st1_C9_RTP21428_210409 | reverse complement strand
TATATTGTGCTGCATGGCTCTGAACGGTAACATTATACAATACTATGTGTGATAGTTGCAAGGTAATAGTGCTTGACAGCGGGCTGTGTGCTAACTTATTATAAGTGGAAGTATTTGAACTTGCGTATACTTCCGTATTTCCGTGATATATGGCGGTTAAGCCGTATGTGTGGAGCGGATAAAAAGAGAAAGAAGAGTATAAAAATGGAAAGAATAATCACAAGCCTGCTTGAAACGGATATGTACAAGTTTAGTATGGGACAGGCGATTTACCATCAGTTCAGTGACTATAAGACAACATGGTCATTCAAGTGCAGGAATACTGACGTGTTCTTCACAAAGGAGATGGTTGATGAGATCAAGAGACAGATACAGCTCTACTGTGATCTGAGATTTACAGAGGAGGAGCTTGAGTATCTGCACAATATCAAGTGGATAAAGGGTTCTTATGTTGATTTTCTGAGACTCTGGAAGGCAAGATATGAGGACTTTGAGATATCAGATGACGCTGAGTGTGGACTGAAGATAGAGGCGAGAGGCACTTGGCTCAATACTTCCATGTATGAGATACCTACTCTGGCTATAGTGAATGAGGTCTACTTCAGAATGAACGATGACTATGATAAGCTGCTTGCATCATTCAGGGAGAAGCTAGATGAGAAGGTTCGAAAAGTCGAGACCGGAGAGTATAACCTTGGAGCTTTCAGTGAGTTTGGACTCAGAAGAAGACTTTCGGCTGAAGCTCAGGAGCTTGCAGTCAAGGAACTCAGCAAGCGCAAGTATCCGGGTTCAACATTTGTCGGAACAAGTAATGTATATCTGGCAAGGAAGTATAATCTGGTTCCGGTTGGAACTATGGCGCATGAGTGGATCATGTGTGTTGGACAGGGTAATCATAAGCACAATCCTGCATATTCCAACTGGTATGCATTGGATGCATGGGTTAAGGAGTATGGAGTGCTGAACGGAACAGCTCTCACTGATGCCATCACAACAGATTGCTTCCTGAAGGATTTCCAGCTCACATATGCGACACTTTTCAGTGGGGTGAGACACGACAGTGGCGATCCTTTTGAGTGGGGCGACAAGATGGTTCATCATTATGAGAAGCTTGGACTTGATCCAAAGACCAAGACACTTCTGTTCAGCGACAGCCTTGATTTCGAGAAAGCGGACAAACTCAACAGCTATTTTAAGGACAAGATCAAGGTTGCATTTGGAATAGGAACATATATATCCAACGATACGTGCGATGAACCGCTCAACATAGTTATGAAGACTACAGCATGTAACGGCATGGATGTTGCCAAGATATCTGATGATAAGGGCAAGGGTATGTGCAAGAACCCTGATTATGTTCATTATCTCAACAGATGTATCAAGTGGCGTATGGAGAATGATAAGTAAATTTTCATAAGGAGGTGGCGCACTGGGTGCGCCGTCACTAAGCTGGGCTTAGTGACATCTTATGAAGCACGCAGACGCCGCGCGCAGCGCATTTCATGCGTCTGCTCATTAGCAAAAAATGGAGTTTTGTGAATTATGGGAAAAATAATTATAATGACAGATTCTGCCAGTGATATTTCGGAGAAGGAGGAGAAGGAGCTTGGAATCAGGATTCTTCCTTTCCCGGTCGTGATAGGCGGCAAATCTTATCTGAGCAGGGTTGATTTTGACAATGAGGGTTTCTACAAGCTCATGGCAGAGAATGATGATCTTCCAAAGACATCACAGATCACAGCGTACCAGTTCGGCGAGGTGTATAAGGAGCTGGTGGAGCAGGGTTACACGGATATTATATATGTAAGCATCAACAAGGATGGTTCTGCCTCATATGCAAATGCGCAGATGGCCGCAGATCAGTTCGAGGAGGAATATCCTGAGTGCGCCGGAAAGTGCAATATATATGTATTTGACGGAATAGGCTACAGTGGACAGTATGGTTATCCGGTGGTTGTGGCAGCTAGAATGGTTCAGGAGGGCAGGGATGCCAAGGATATCGTGTGGTATCTGAAGGAAGAGCTTCCAAAGAGAAGGATATACTTCGGAATATATGGCCTCAAGTATGCAGCCAAGTCAGGAAGAATTCCAAGTGCGGCAGCTCTGGTTGGTGACGCACTCGGCGTGAAGCCTATCATGAAGATCTGGGCAAATGAGATCGTGACAGCTATCAAGTGCCGCGGTGAGAAGAAACTCATGGCAAAGATGGTGGATGTCACAGTGGAAGAGATGGAGCCGGGTTCAGAGTACCAGGTAGTATACGGAAATGATGAGACCGTCAGAGACGAGCTGACAGCTCGTATGACGGAGAAGGTTGGATATGGCCCTTCAGATTACTTCCAGATCGGGGCAGCAGTTGCATCAAATGCGGGCCCGAAGGTCGTTGGAACTATCTTCAATGTGAAGAAAGAGCTTATGTAAGGATTCGTGTAGGAATTATTTCTTATGGCACGATGGCGGATAAAAGTCTTCGTGCTGTTTATCGTGGAATTTAATAATATGTGCATAAAATTATCCCTTTTCAAGGAAATTTAGTTGAAAAGATACAAAATCTCAGATTTTGTGCCTTTTTCAAGATCTTTTCCTCAAAAAGGGATAATTTAGTGTCGTAAAATAAATATAATTGCCATTTAGAGAAAATATTTCCAAACCATTCAAGAAATCAAATCATCAAGCTCGTGATACACCCTTGCGAGTGGCAGCCCGACAACATTGTTGTAGTCGCCCTCAATTCCCTTGACGAACAGACCGCCCTTGCCCTGAATTCCATAGCTTCCGGCTTTGTCAAACGGCTCATTTGTGGCGAGGTACTGGATTATCTCGTCGTGGGATACAGGATAGAAGGTGACATCCGTCTTCTCATAGAATGAGCTGGATGACTTGGCTCTTCCGTTCACATATATCAGACACACGCCGGTGTACACCTGATGCGTCTGGTCGGACAGACTGTTCAAGGTGTTGTATGCATCGTCGTAGTCGTAAGGCTTACCAAGAATCCTTCCGTTCAGCGATACAACAGTGTCTGCGCCGAGGACAACGAAGCGTTCAGGAAGCTTTTTAACCCGTCTTACAACATCCTGGGCGATGATCCTGTTGCACACTTCATCTGCCTTCTTCTTAGCCAGAAGCATTACATATTCAGATGGAGCCATCGGTTCAAGATCTTCATCAGAAAGACTTGGACACACATCGAAGTCGTATCCCGCCTGGGCCAGAAGTTCCTTTCTTCTAGGCGATCCCGAGGCGAGAATTATCTTTATGTTAGTCATATGATATATCTCTATACTTTCCTAAAATAATTTTGTATAAACAAGATTAGTGCAAATAATATCTATACTGATAAGACATGATATTGATATAGAAATTCATACTCAGATCATTATTTACACATCTTGATAGCCTTCTCAAACAGTGGCAGAGAACGCTCAACCATATCTGTTGTAGTACAGTAAGCCAGTCTCATATGTCCCGGACACATAAAGCTGTCGCCAGGAACAAGGATCAGATCAAGCTCATGGGCAGTCATGTTACAGAACTCATTTGCATCTGCGATAGGAGTCTTAGGGAACATGTAGAAGGTTCCGCCCGGCTCAACACACTCATATCCCATAGCCGTCAGCTCCTTGTACAGGATGTTCTTGTTCTTCTCGTAGATTGACAGATCAGATGTCTCATCAAGCACCTTTGCAACTCCGAGCTGTATCAGAGATGAAGGACAGTTGTGTCCTGTGAAACGTGATACCTGTCCGCACATGTTGATGATGAGCTCGGCATCCTTGCACTTAGGGTTTACAGCCACGTATCCGATACGCTCTCCAGGCAGTGACAGAGACTTGCTGAATGAGTAGCAGCAGATGGTGTTGTCGTAGAACTTTGAGATGAATGGCGAATCAGTTCCCTCAAATACGATCTCTCTGTAAGGCTCGTCTGATATAAGGTAAATGTCATGTCCGTACTCCTCCTGTTTCTCTGTGAGGATCTGGGCAAGATGTGTTATAGTCTCGGTTGAGTAGACGATTCCGGATGGGTTGTTTGGCGAGTTGATGAGGATTGCCTGAACATTTGGGTTCATCATCTCGAGGAATGCGTCAAAGTTGATCTGGAATGAAGTTATGTCCGCGGGAACGACCTTGAGAACAGCACCGGTTCCGTCAACGTATGGTACATACTCAGGGAAGTAAGGCGCAAATGTGATGACCTCGTCACCCGGTTCTGTGACACATCTGATGGCGTGAGCCAGGGCTCCGGCAGCACCTGATGTCATGAAAATGTCCTCAGGAACATACTCCATGCCGAAACGGCGGTTCAGAGAATCTGCGACAGCCTTTCTTACAGAATAAATAGTGAGTGTTGGGCTGTAGCCGTGAAGTGCCAGTGAATCCTCATTCTGGATAAGATCGATAAGTCCTTTGTTGAAGTCGTCTGTGGTAGGCACAGATGGATTGCCTATAGTATAGTTGAACACATTCTCAGCACCGATCTCAGCGGCACGCTTTGAAGCATACTGTGCAAATTCCCTGATGATGGAAGTGTTGTTTAACATTGATGAATATTTCTTTGAAATCATGAAAGTCCTCCTGTTATGTAAAATGTTATGATAAATATACATATAAAATCAATGCGATATGACACGTGTAATGTGGACACATATTATACGTTGATGTAATCTATGTGTACATATATACATCACAATAAATATACAGTTTCGGACACAAAAAAACAAGAGGTAACAGAACGGGGAAGATCTGCTGCCTCTTGCAAAAAAATGAGGGGAGAGAGGATTCAAATAAATGAAAAACTCTTTACGATTGTTAGTATATCCAGGATTTGTGAAAAAAATGTGTTTAAAGATTAATCTATTTATAAAGATTAATAACTAATCATAAACAAATAATTAAACGTTCACAAAGTGCGGGTATTTCTGTATAATACAGCGTGACGGATACGATATTGCGGTACTATAAACAATGCATTAGTACCATAAGAGAGGTTTGAGATATGATATTTGAGACACATGGTCATTATGACGATACTCAGTTTGATGAGGACAGAGAACAGTTAATTGCAGAATTCCTTGAGAAGGATATAGACAAGGTCATGAACGTCGGAGCGGATATGCAGTCGTCGAGGAATTCGGTGGAGCTTGCCGCAAAATATCCGCATTTTTATGCGGCAGTCGGCGTACATCCGAGTGAGGTCGGTGAGCTGACGGAGACGGATATACAGGAGCTTAAGAGCATGGTGCTGGATAATCCAAAGGTGAGAGCCATAGGAGAGATAGGTCTTGATTATCATTTTGATGATGATCCTCCGAGGGATGTTCAGAAGAAATGGTTTCTCAGGCAGCTTGAGCTTGCGCAGGAGCTTGCCATGCCGATCATTATACACAGTCGTGATGCGGCATCAGACACTATGGAGATGCTTAAGAGAATGGATGGCGGCAGAAATGGCGGTGTGATACACTGCTATTCATACAGCGTAGAACAGGCAAGAGAATATATTAAGATGGGATTTAACATAGGGGTTGGCGGAGTAGTCACCTTCAAGAACAGCCGGAAGCTTCAGGAGGTCGTGGAGGATATCCCTCTGGAAAAGATAGTTCTCGAAACAGACTCCCCATACATGGCTCCGGTTCCATTCCGGGGAACAAGGAACTCTGCCCTCAACATACCTTATATAGCTGAGAAGATAGCCGAGATCAAGGGCGTTCCGGTTCAGAAAGTGTATGACCAGACATACGCGAATGCCCTGAAAATGTACAAGATGTAATAAAAACGTAGATTACAGGCAATGGAGGTTTCGTAATGTGAATTGAGACCAGGACTTTGTGGTATGCCCCAGACAGGCATACCACAAAGTCCTGGTCGTGACACAAATCTTGATGAAACCGCCATTGTCTGGACGCAGGAAAGGACAAAGCATGGAGAAGTTAAGTAATCCACAGGTTACGATAGAGACGATAAAGAAATATGAATTTGCATTCCAGAAGAAGTTCGGTCAGAACTTCCTCATAGATGCACATGTCATAAACAAGATAATCAGCGCGGCGGACATCACGAAGGACGACTGCGTTCTGGAGATAGGTCCGGGAATAGGAACCATGACCCAGTATCTTGCGGAGAGTGCCGGACAGGTTGTGGCGGTGGAGATAGACAAGAATCTTCTCCCTATTCTGGACGAGACCCTTGCGGAGTACGACAATGTGACCATCATCAACGATGACATACTGAAGGTGGATATCAACAAGATCGTGGAGGAGAGAAATGGCGGCAGGCCTATCAAGGTGGTTGCGAATCTCCCATACTATATAACCACACCGATCATCATGGGACTTTTCGAGAAGCATGTGCCGCTTCTCTCGGTGACGGTCATGGTGCAGAAGGAGGTTGCGGACCGCATGCAGGTGGGCCCGGGAACCAAGGATTACGGAGCACTGTCCCTGGCAGTTCAGTATTATGCCGAGCCGTATATAGTGGCAAATGTTCCGCCAAACTGCTTTATACCGAGACCGGGTGTGGGCTCAGCGGTCATCAGACTGAACAGATACCAGGAGCCGCCGGTCAAGGTGAAGGACGAGCAGCTCATGTTCAGGCTGATAAGAGCATCATTTAACCAGAGAAGAAAGACTCTCCAGAACGGCATAGCCAACAGCGGAGAGCTGTCATTTGCCAAGGAGCAGATCGCAAAGGCTTTGGAATCCCTTGGAATATCAGCAAATATCCGTGGAGAAAGTTTGAGCCTGGCGGAATTTGCAGCTTTGAGCGACATTCTCACGGACAAATAATGTCATAGGTTGTGAGACAGAATCATAGATAATTGATAAAGCCCCCGGAAAAGGACGCAGAATTCCGGAAGGGAGAGGAGGATTATCTATGGTGTACTGGAACCGATTTATATCGTATATTTACAGGTATCACGACGGATACAAATGTGAAAATTCAGGATTTGCCAAGGTGGCAAAGGTGGGGAGAACGGGAAGACTCACGGTTGGACTGAGAAACGGAATGAACAGCAGAGAGGAAATCTATGGCGTGTTCATTTACAGGGAGACGCTGGCCGACGAAGGCGCAGTGGGTGGTGAACAGACAAATGAACCCGTGATGATCCCTCTGCCAGTGCTCGTCGGTAAGATGAGACTCAGAAATGGACACGGTGAGGAGTGCTTCTCATTCTGCTGGGATGATGTCATGGAGAGCGGACGGCCTGTGACTGCATTTGCCGGTATCGTCATAAGGCGTATACAGCCGGATGGAAATATGGGGCAGGAGTATTACGACAGCGATATATTCTGTTCGTCCTGGACGGACAGTGTGATAGATTATTCCAGAATGTGGGATGCGAAACGTGCGGGCCGCGATACTGAGGAACTGAGCGAGGCGGTGAGAGAGGCCTCCATAACAGATACGGTCACGGCAGAGTTGGAGCTTGAGAGCTGTGCTGCACCGGCGGAGCCTGTATGTTCTGATGAGGTCGAGACCTCCGAGACCGGAACGGCGATAGACAAAATGTTTGAGAACTATGAACGTCTGCCACTTCTTCCGGGAAGCTCCCTGGATGACGGGCTGGACAGCGTCATAGAGAGCGTGAAGATATCCCCGAATGACATAGGTCTGCTGGACATGTGCAACTGGAAGCTCGGGGTGAACAGCTTCCTGACACACGGGTATTACAGCTACAAATACCTGATGTTCGGCAAAGTCATATTTTCCCCAGATGAGGACCGCGTCAGTTACATACTTGGAGTTCCGGGGGTGTATTCCTCGAGGGAGAAATACCTTGCCGGGATATTTGGATTTGACAGATTCGTGCCGGAGAAGGAGACACATATCAAGACCGGCAGCTTCGGCTACTGGATAGTGGATATAAGATAGGAAGAAGAGGATAAAGAGAATGGAAGATACCAATATAGATGAGCTGACGCCGGAGGAGCGGCGTATCCATGAGAAGTATATGGATAAAGCCATAGCCCAGGCAAAGAGGGCTTATGCAAATGGCGATGTTCCGATAGGCTGTGTCATAGTCCACGATGACAGGATAATCGCAAGGGGCTTCAACAAGAGAAATCTGAAAAAGACCACACTTGCACATGCGGAGATACTGGCCATAGAACAGGCGTCAAAGAAGCTCGGCGACTGGCGGCTGGAGGAGTGCACAATGTATGTGACCCTTGAACCGTGCCAGATGTGTGCCGGGGCCATAGTGCAGGCACGTATCCCAAATGTGGTGATAGGATGTATGAATCCCAAGGCCGGATGTGCGGGCTCCATAATAAACCTGCTGGACATGAAACAGTTCAATCATCAGGTTGAGGTTATACGTGGTGTGCGGCAGGATGAATGCAGTGAGATGATGAAGAGCTTTTTTCGCGACCTGAGACAGGGAAAAGCGAAGAATGCTTGACGGCGGGCGGCATGTCAGATATAATGTAGCCTGCGGTGCATCTTGTGCACAGCCAATTAAATATGTTTTAAAGTTTCCATGCAACCGGGGAGGTAGCGGCGCCCTGTACCTGCAATCCGCTATAGCAGGGGTGATGGTCTTCCTGAGGGGTGGCCGCTGTAGGGCTGCCCTCAGTAAGTGATGTTGATGTCTGGGTCTCGCGCAACAGGAATCTTCGAACCGTGTCAGGTCGGAGACGAAGCAGCACTAAGGGGAATCTCCTGTGTGCCGTGAGGGTGCCTGGGCTGAGTTAACTGCTGAGGTAACGTCTATGGTGACGCTTCGAAGGAAGATCGCATGGATTTTTTTATTTTTAACATTATTTATTAAAAATTTAAAAAAATATAGCAAAATCCCACAAAAGATGTTATCATCAAGTATGATACTTTTGCAGTGTTATTATGCGCTGCAGAATAGTGATTTCCAAGGGGCGAAACGGATATGAATTACGCTGAAGTAATTGATTTTGTAAAGGAACAGACAGCCGTTAATGGTAGGCCGCCTAATTATCCATTCAGGAGCAGATTTGAACATACTATGCGGGTGTATAGATGGGCGATAAAGCTTCAGTCGAAGTTAGGTGGAGATCTGGATATAATAGTTCTCGCGGCACTTCTTCATGATGTGGGCTGGGATGACGAGAGACCACATGGGGAGGTCGGAGCAGAGATAGCTGTCAATTATCTTGACAGTCTGGGAGTCGATCCACAGAAGATAGCCAAGATAGGCGAGATAATCATGATCCATGAGGAGAAGGATACTGATGCAGATCTGTCACTTGAGTGCAGGATAGTTATGGATGCAGACCTGCTGGATGAAGTGGGAGCGATCAGTGTTCTGTGGGATTCCATGGCTACGGCTATAGAGGACGAGGCAAGCTATAAGCGCGCATATTACAGAATCAAGAATTTTTATAAGATCAATAAACCAAAGATCAAGAGATGTAAGACGGAGGCTGGACGACTTGAGTACAGCAAACGCATGCAGCTCCTTGAGGATTTCATATTCCAGCTTGAGAAAGAACTGTTCTAGTATCGATTGATGAATTTGATTGTGGATAGGAGAGATAATTATGAAGACATTTGTTAAGATCCTTGTAGCCATTATTGTGGTAGCAGCTATCTGTGGCGGTGTGTATCTGGTTCTTCCTGAGACAGCTCAGATATTTGTAAAGGGTAATATTCAGTATCGTACTAACGATGAGGCAAAGGACAAGATAGACAGCCTTAAGAAGAATGAGATCGTCTATACAGATGTACAGAGCAACGGAACAGAGAAGAAGGTTCCTACAGGTGTTACATATGGAGACGCTCTTGATAAGAAGGCCAAGACAACAGTATGGTATTATGAGGACACAACAAACGGTGGATTCAGAATCACATATTATGGAACAAAGGTCAGCATGGATCTTGCAAAGTATGGTTCAGATGGAACATATATAGACAAGACACTGAAGGCAGTATTTGATTTCCCTGCAGGCGGAAAGAGTACAGTTACATTGTACATAGGAGATGAGCAGTGTGACGATGCGATGAAGGCTGCTGTACTTCAGGCTCTGGCTAACTAATAATAGTTAATATACAATAAAACTCCACACCGACTATGATTTTGATATGTACCCTCTTTACTGGACAACCAGTAAGGAGGGTATTTTTATGCGTTATAGTTATGAGTTTAAAATGA
>NZ_JBEHVV010000088.1:0-10177 GCF_040227395.1 Coprococcus sp. RTP21428st1_C9_RTP21428_210409 | reverse complement strand
GTCATCGTCAAAAGCAGATGGAAAGAATAGGGGTATGTCTACTAGCAAAGGACGGGTGGAGTCTGAAAGAAGTATTATTTGTGAGGGTGGAAGTAAGACAAATTTCAATAACGAAATACCTAGAAGTGGAGCAGAGTGGAATGAATATTTAAAGGGAAAATATGGTGCAGACAATGTTCGTTGGAATATCAATTCTGTTGATGACATTTTCAGTGACCCGACTAGACTAAAGGGGTATACTGTAGATGAGTTGCAAACTATACTAGGGAACGACTGGACTAGAGGTGTATACGGAAGTAATGGTGGTGGATGGAAATTAATGAACGGTGATATTTCTATTTTTTATCATCCAGGCGGAGGTAAGCATGGAGGTTCATATTATGGAATATCATCTGGAGCTACTGGAAAAATTAAAGTAGTAAATCCAGAGACTTATATTCCACTGAAGGGTGATAAAGCAACTGTAATTTATGATTAGGGGTGACAAAATGATTTCGTTAGAAAAAAGATATGAGAATTTTAAAAGTACAATTGAGGAATGTGGAAGTTATCTGCTTCTAGAAGATGATGATACAATTAAACATAATCTATTTGAAGAATTTTCAATAGATATAATTAGTTTCTTGCACGAAGATACACTAAATCTTTTTTTAGATGAAGGTATGATTGATAATGATATATTAGAGAAAAGTATAGAGTTAAGGAATGCTTATTTGGAACTAGAACGTATTCCTGATATGCTTAATGTTGAAACTGTAAAAACATCTGAAAAGTGGAAAAATATATTAAGAAAATCAGATGAAATAAGTGAGTTGCTTTATTGGTAAAAATATTATTTAGAAAGTTATTTCAAACTAAAAACGGAGACAACCTAAAGATATGTTAGGGTGTCTCCGTTTTTTCTTGTCGTTTCAAATTTACCAGCTCTAGAAGAAATACAAAACAACATTGCATCGTCATACGGAAGGCAACTGTAGATATGAAACATAATCCATTCAGATAAATGAACAAGAATTTCAGATGAAATGTAACAGATTGAACAAATGCATTGTTTTATGAGTAGAATTAGTTAAAAAAGGAGTCCTAAAAACGGTAAAGCAGATATAAAAATGGTCAAAAGGCGGTAATTTTTATGTGGATATTCCTTCTGGTGATGCAAATATATTATAAATAATAGGATAAATATTCACGATATGTAATTGCATATTAAATTTATTGAGCCAGCAGAGAAACGTAAAAATCTACTGGCTTTTTCTATGCCCTCAATTCTCCACAATTACTTTTGAAAAATCTCTTATTTTTTTAAAAAATCCCATATCAAGTTACTTTCTTTTGAACATCTGGTGACAGTGTGTCCGTTCAAAATCCTGCATATAAGGAAAGTGCCGATGTTAGAGCCTGGGGGAATTAACCACTCAGAGTCCAACAGAATTGACCAATTTAAGCTCATTAGAAATAGCCAATGCACCAACTTATCTAATTGCTTATTGTCCCTTATTCAACAGGATCATTGATTTCTATCGAATAAGTTTTTAAGTTTCGTCCACGATAACTTTCTCCCTTCATGAGATAAACGGTAGAAAACTTAGTAGTTCCAGCAGTTCTAGGGGTATTCCTGTGCCAGTCTTAGCTGGTGCTTTTGCTGGTTCTGCCCTTACGAATGCACACGTTGTCCTACGTTTGTCTTTACGTCTTTTGGTGCTAACTACTTCCACTGTGGCATGAAAAGGCAAAACAGGGCGAATTACGGCTTGTGGTTTTAGTTCCTATTCGTACTGTATTTGGAACTAGGTTGCTACTGCTGGGTTCTGCACAGGCAATGGCTTGATTATGGAACTTTAGAGGCTGGAATTTAGGAACTATAAAGAATTTACAGGTGTTGCTGGTACGTGTGTTGCATTTGTTCCAGCAACATCTATACTTGACAAGTACAGGGGGGATGAAAATAATGGGGAATAGAGGCGTGCTTTTATATGTAGACTTGGGCAAGCTTGAAGATGAACCATACAGGCTGTCAAAGATATATGATACACTTGGACAGTATATTGATGATATCAGACGTCAGAGAGATATAATATACATAAGCAAGATGGCGGAATCTCTGGATATATCATCCCTGGACAGATATCGTGCTCAACTGGTAGACGAATATGATCGGCTTGGAACTCTGAAGAAGATTCTGGATGAGGCATACGATCTGTATAAAGAATGTAATGAAAAATTCGAGGCATCTGGACAGACTCTATGCAACCTATATGCTGAAACTCCATGGTATGAGACCAGTGAAGGAAAGCTGGCTATAGGCATAGGCGTGCTTGTGGTTACTGCTGCAGTGGCGATAGTCTGCCCTGCTGTACTAGGGGCGGCGGCCGCCACGGTAACACAGTCTATAGCGACATCTGCTATTATTGGTGCAGCCACGTCAGGCGTTATGAATGGAATAGCTTCCATGAATTCCGGCAACTCATTTTATGATGGATTTGCAAGTGGCTTTGAATCTGGAGCAATATTGGGTGCAATCAGTGGAGGATTAGGAGCTGGAACATCTGCAATTATGTCAGGGGCAGAACTCACAGTAGGAAGAGTCATGGCTGTAAAAGCTATGAATATGGTATCTGATGCAACTGTAGATAGTGTGGTATATGCGTATCACTCAAACAAGTATGATAAAGACTTTACTGGCGGAGATATAGTTAAGACTTGGGTAAAAAGTGCGGCAACATCGTTTGCTATGCAGTCTGTTGGAGGTGGAAAGTCATCGTCAAAGACGGATGGTGGGAATGGTGTTATATCTACAGGCAAAGGACGGGGGGAGCCTGAAGGTAGTTTTAAATGTAAGAGTGGTAGAGAATCATCAATAAAGGATTACTCAAATAGATTTGCGGATAGTTTGGTAGATGATTTTAATACTGATGTTGAAGTTAGAGATGTTGTAAAAGAAGATATGATTTTAGTTCAATTTAGTTCTGATGCGCCAAACGCATCACTTAGGTATTGGACAACAATTGATGAGGCTAATGGAATTTCTACAATTGAAGAATATATGGATAAAATGGCATTATCAAAAGAATGGGGAAATCGAAATGTTGTAAAAGTTGCTAGAGTGAAGAAGAAAACAGAAGTTACTCATGCTATTGGAACAGCAAAAGCACAAACTAAAATTAGCGATCCTAGACCTGGAAATGGTAAACAAATTTTATTTAGTAAGTTTGATTCAAATTGGATTACGGAAGTAAGAAATATAAAGGAATAGGTGTTTAATTATGAAAAGAGAAATTATGAAAAGAGAAATTATGAAAAAAAAGTTAAGTGATTTACAATGTGAAATAGGAAAAATTAAAGATGATGTTGATGATTATACAAGAGAGTATCTTAGTAAAATGGAAAAAATTATAGAAGAATATAAAAATAAGTTGGATTCAAATAAAATGGATGAATCAGATGGAGGGACATTAGGATTTAGAAGAGCAATACTCGAAGATGACAATCTCGCAAACATAGACTCCTTGTATAATGCAGCGGTAGCAGTTGATAAATTTTATAGTCAAGAGTGTAGAGAGTGGTAGTAAGGCTAAATTAGATTATGTTACTTCAAATAGAAAAGAATATTAAGAATATCTGATGAAATAAGAACGTTGCTTATTTTGTTATGTGAAAAGCCAGTAGACATAAAAAGCTACTGGCACTTTCATGCTTAAATTTATTAGAGACAATGGAGTGTTGCGTCCAGTTACTTTCTGGTGGAAAGGAAGTTGTGAGACTATACAAGAACAGGGACGCATCAAAGCAGGTGTTTAAAGCGGATAAGTCGTAACTTGGCATTAATTGGCAGGCTTGAAGACACAACTTCTGGAAGATGCATAGAATTTCCTGCACCGTGGATTGGATGGATTGAGGAATATGCTACAAATGGAAGAATAATAGCAGGAGGGGGTTAGGTGAAAGATAAGAAATAGAATAAGGTAAGCTTAAAATTGTTGAAAAAAATAATTGGAGGATGAGACCAGTGAAGGAAAGCTGGCTATAGGCATAGGCGTGCTTGTGGTTACAGCAGCGGTTGTGATAGTCTGCCCTGCTGTACTAGGGGCGGCGGCCGCCACGGTAACACAGTCTATAGCGACATCTGCCCTCGTGGGATCAGCAATATCTGGTATAATGAATGGCGCTGCATCAGTGAAAGCAGGAAAGTCGTTTTTTGATGGATTTGCAAGTGGCGTTGAAGAGGGCGCAATAATAGGTACAGCTACATACATATATCATGGAAACAAATATGATAAAGCAATAACAGGCGGAGATGTAGCCAAGACCTGGGCAGAGTGTGCAATAACATCATTTGTTTTGCGGTCAGTTTTTGAGGGTGGAAAGTCATCACCCAAAGCAGATGGAAAGAATAGGGTTATGTCTACTAGCAAAGGTCGGGGGTAGTCTGAAAGTAGTATTACTTGTGAGACCAGCTATGGGAAGTCGTGGAAAATATGATACTACAGCAGATTTTCTGACTAATATTGAAAATCGAAATGGAAAATTTTATACAGATAAAGCCACAATAGATAAAATTGGACAGGTTGAAGCTAGAGGAGAAGATTTTTTCACTGTTGAATAAAAGGATAATGAGTTCCCGTGCATCTACTGAAGGAGGAACTTCTGTTGTATATAAATATAGTGATGAATTAGGAACAAAATATTTGATTCATGAAGTTACAGATGCCAGGGGATATATTATTCACAGAGACTTTGATGCTGTAAGAATTTCATCGGGACAATTGATAAACAAGGGACATTAGTTAGGAGGTTGATATGTATCATAATGAAATGGAAAAAATAATAGAAAAAGTGGTAAAAGGTGATATAGATAAAAATGTATTAATGGAATATTTAATTGATGATTTTGATTGTGAAAAAATATATGACTCAGATGAGGAACTGATAACAGATGCTTTTTTTACATTAAAACATTATGCCAGTGGCGAAGAAGAGGTTAGCAAAGATGAGTGGATGTATTTCTTAGAGTGTTTAGCAGGAAAACGTGAATATAATATGGAAGCAAAAATGAGCATCACAACTAAGCCTCCCCACAGGCAGGCTTAAATCATAGTCTTGCTACAGCTCCTGTGGCAGTTAAGTGATGTTTACCTTGGTCACGTTTCTTTTTGTAATATGCATTCAACGGACTGTTATGGAAAGAACGGGCAGTTGCAGCGAGAAAAATGGCATGCCGTAAGTAAGGTGAACCCCGTTTGGACATGTGATTATGAGTGCTGCTAAATTCACCGGATTGTCGTACAGTTGGATCAATACCTGCAAAGGCAACTAAGGCAGATGAACTCTTAAATCTGTTTATATCACCGATTTCAGCAAGAATGGTTGCAGCAGCAATCATGCCTGTTCCGGGAATGGTATGAAGATAACAATCAAAATTCTTGTAGTACTCAAGAATCTGGCAGTCAAGAGCTTCAATCTGCTTATCAAGAAAATTCATTCTGTCAATGAGCTGTTTTAACTGGAAAGAGAAAGCATCCTGTGCTATCTTAATACCAAAGGTATCAGCTGCAGCTTCTTTGATGGAAATGGCTTTAGCTCTGGTAAGTCGGTTGTGGCTCTTATCTTTTATGATTTCAAAGAGCTCATCTATTGGTGCATTCTCAATATTCTCAGGGGTGAGATACTTTTCCAGAATGCCCATGGAAGTAGTCCTAAACTGACCGAAACGTATCACTTCTGCAATCAAAAAAGAGTCAATTGAGTCGTTTTTGGTTTGTCGTATATACATTTTTCTCAAAGAATCAGACTGGATAGGATTGATTACATAGATAGTATATCCTTTTGCTTTTAGAAATGAATAAATGGGATACCAGTAATGACCTGTAGCTTCCATGCCAAATACACAAGGGGAATTACCGATGTTTTTAAAGATAAAGCTCATAAGAGAATCTGCACCTTTGTGTGTAGTTGCAAAGCGAAGAGAAGGGCCGATTTGTTTGCCTTCAGGTGAAACAATGGATGCTTCATGATGATTTTTGCCAATATCAATGCCTACGATGTACATAATTGAAATCCTTTCTTTTATGAATTATAAGTAGATAGAATCCTCACTTCAATGCGGGTTACAATCTGGTTAGATATACGAAGTACAGCACATATGCTGCCAACATCCAGCTAATACGCAAAATCCTGCAAAGCAGAGGGAGCAGTCTCAATGAACGAAGTCACAAGTGCTTCAAGAGTGGTGACGCACACCTCTATCTATTGGGATTATACACCTGACGATGAACTTTATTTAAAGTATAAGGATGTATTTGACAATCCAAAGTATTATAATCAAGAAACAGGGGCAATAAATTGGACAGAAAAAAATGAATTTGCTGATATACCAATGGATGAAGTGTTACAACCAGGAACAGACCAAAGACCATATAGTGTATTTGAGGTTGTTGAACCAATTAATGTAAAATCGGGTAGTATAGCATCTTGGTTTGATGAACCGGGCGGAGGAATACAATATTTGTTGCCAGATACAGTAGATGAATTATTAGATGCTGGTATTTTAAGGAGAATTCAATAAGCATGACAGTAGAACAATTAGAAAAAGAACTAGAAATGATGGAGATTCCACAAGAATTATATTCAATAATGGTGGGGGGCCTGCCAAATGAAAAATTATGCATTGCAAAGGAAGATAAATGGCAAGTATATTATAGCGAGCGTGGTAGCAAAAGTGGATTGAAATTGTTTGAAACAGAATCAGAGGCGTGTGAGTTTTTTTTGCGAAAAATGAAAAGATATGCAAGAAAATAAATTGATAATGTATCCATATAATGACAACCGAAATTAAAACTAAAAAATTTATCAAAGATGCAGAACGCATTGCTTTATAGTAAAAGTTAAGAAGAAGCATCAGTGAAAGCAGGAAAGTCGTTTTTGATGGATTTGCAAGTGGCTTTGAATCTGGAGCAATATTGGGTGCAATCAGTGGAGAATTAGGAGCTGGAACATCTGCAATTATGTCAGGGGCAGAACTCACAGTAGGAAGAGTCATGGCTGTAAAAGCTATGAATATGGTATCTGATGCGACTGTAGATAGTGTGGTATATGCGTATCACTCAAACAAGTATGATAAAGACTTTACTGGCGGAGATATAGTTAAGACTTGGGTAAAAAGTGCGGCAACATCGTTTGCTATGCAGTCTGTTGTAGGTGGAAAGTCATCGTCAAAGACGGAGACCAGCTATGGGAAGTCAAGTGGAAAAATTGGTGATTTTACAGAATTAGAAGGAAATAATGTAGACGAGATATTGGATAGAATTCCAGATTAAGCAGTTTTGAGAGAGTTATATCCAGTACAGGGAGGAGCTACAGAAGGATTTGAGTTTAAGTGGGTTCAGAATGGGCAGACATATAGAGTTAGAGTACACAATGTGGACCCGAGTGCCCCGGTTGGCTCTAATGCTTATAATGGTTGGGTTGTTAGAGTTCAACGTGGTAGAAGATATTTTGACCCTACAATAAATGATTTTCGTGAAGCAAAGTATTTTAATCCCAATGGTCCGGATTATGATGAGGTTATTATTAATGATACACATATACCAATCTTGGATCCATATCAAAATTGAATTAGTGGGTGATTAATGGAGGTGTTAAGGATATTGGATGAAAAAAAATTAGAGGAGTTGGTCTCCAATATGGATGATAGAATTAGAATGCACGATTATTCCAAAGAACAACTTTTGTTGTTAATTGAAGACTATGTAACAATTAATTTTCAAGGTATGAAGTATCAGACAAGAGAGGCAATATTGAATATGATATGTGATGCTGTGAATTATTATGATATAGGAAAAGATTTAAATTGGGAATCAATTATTGCTATAAGGGAAGATTTGGAAGATGATTTGAAAGAATATGTTGATGAGATTATTTCTATTCACCACAACTAAGCCTCCCCACCGGCAGGCTTAATTAGTAGTCTCACTACAATATATTAACAGAATTTCTTAGGTTCATAGGGCTTACCATCCCGTACTACAGCATAGATTACGGTGGTAAGCTTTCTTGCTACATACATATATCATGGAAACAAATATGATAAAGCAATAACAGGCGGAGATGTAGCCAAGACCTGGGCAGAGTGTGCAATAACATCATTTGTTTTGCGGTCAGTTTTTGAGGGTGGAAAGTCATCGTCAAAAGCAGATGGAAAGAATAGGGGTATGTCTACTAGCAAAGGACGGGTGGAGTCTGAAAGTAGTATTACTTGTGAGACCAGCTATGGGAAGTCAAGGGAAATAATTCAATGTAATACTAAAGATGCAGCAGTTGATGAATTAGCTAAAAGAATTGGAGGTCAATCGAGATCTGCTTTTGCGGATGATCCAATTCAGCGTGAATTTGATGTGATTTCAGATCAATATATTGCACAAGCTAAACCACCATTAAAATGTGTTAATAAAACGGTTAGAACACAGATGAAAGCGACTTTTGAAGCAGCAAAAAAATACGAAAGAAAAATTTATTATCAATTTGAGGGAATTCCGAGTCAGGAAGTACTTGATAAATTATACGAGTATAGCGAGAGATATGGGGTTGAGGTAATAATAGATACTGAACCTTTGGGAATTTTAAATTAGAAAAGAAAGAGGATTACTATGGTAACGATTTATGCGTGGTTAGAGATAAGAGCTACATATTTGGATGAAGATTTACATCCAGAAATAGATGAAAAAAAAGTATTTGATGACATTGATAATTTAATCAAGAAGTTAAAATACAATGAATTAAAAGTAATAGAAAAAAATTATTCGCGTTTTGTTCAGTTTAGTGTGATGGAAAACCATAAGACAGAAAGAACAGAAGAGATGATTAGTATGTATGAGAACATTACTAAGATTGCCACGGGTAGTTATGGCTTGCTGTATTATTTGGATGATGAAGATGAAGTATATAGTGATGAATTTAGGGTTCTAGTATCTAAGAAAGGTAAGTGTGAATGGAAAAGAGATGAAAATTTTAGTCCATGTAGCATTATGATAGAGGAGTTTGATTAATCTTTACACATGCAAACTAAGCCTCCCCACGGGCAGGCTTAAATCCTAGTCTCACTACCAGACATTTAACAGAACTTCTTAGGTTCATAAGGTTTACTATCCCGTAACACGGCATAAATTACGGTGGTAAGCTTTCTTGCTACAGCTCCTGTGGCAGTTAAGTGATGTTTACCTTGGTCACGTTTCTTTTTATAATATGCATTCAACAGGATAATTGTGAAATAGGAATAAAAGAAAAGCAATAGATAGAAAAAGACTGCTTTGATTCCTATGTGTTTAGCATACCAGAGTGGTAGTAACAACGATAAACTGTTTAGAAATCAATCATTGTTAGATGAGCATTATGGAAAATATGGTCAAGAAATTGCAGATGTGTTAGGTGATTCCAACTATTGAAAGGTAGGTATAAATATGCATATTGAAGAAATTAACTGGTTAGATATAGGTGAAGAAGAAGCGGTTTTAAAAGTTGTAAGTGATGCAGATTGTTTAATTTGTTTTTCGTGCCCATGTTCATATAATGTAGGAGATGTATTAGTAGAACCATTAGAATGCCTTGATACAGAAAATATTATATTGTGTGAAAGAACGGAAAATATTATTGAAAAAATGGAGGGTGAATTTAAGTATAAATTAAGAGGTGAATTAAAGAATATGGAAAAGGGGATTGTTGAGGTAAAGGGGTTTGCGTTACATATTGATGAAGACAAAATCCCCAAAGATGTGTCAAATGGGATGTGTATTCAGTTTGAAGTATCTAGAATTGATATTTGGTAATTTGCGATTCGGCTAATTGTAGATTAGTTTTTTAAGCTCTTTGTTTTCACATAGTCTATTTTAAGAATTTTCGATAGGTCAAGAAATGGAGCACAGATATAAAGATAAACAATTCAGGCGGAGGAAAAAATATTTCTCAAGTTCAAGTTTCGCCAAGCGGTGGTGGACTGGAAGTAGTTCGTATGTAAAAATCGGCACTACAGAAAGAACGGAAAATATTATTGAAAAAATGGAGGGTAAATTTAAGTATAAATTAAAAGGTGAATAAAAAAATATAAGGAGGAAGTATGTCGGTTTTAGATAGTGGAACAATAGATGGAATGGCTACGGATGAAAATGGGAAGGCTTTAATATTACTG
>NZ_JBEHVV010000087.1:0-10659 GCF_040227395.1 Coprococcus sp. RTP21428st1_C9_RTP21428_210409 | reverse complement strand
ATATGATTCCCTGTCGCCGATATTTGACCCAAGTCCAAGATATGCTGTGTGCTTTTTTCTGCTTATGGACACGGACACTGTATCTACATGTACCATGACCGGAGCCCACGGCTTCTTCACCGTCACATTTACCCCTCTCACATCATCGTAAGTGAGAAGTATCATGTCTGCTATCTCCTCAGCCACAGTCTCTATCAATTTATAATTTCTGTTCTTCATGACCTTCTGTATGTCATCGCACACGCTGCCATAGTTCACAGATTTTCTTATATCATCACTTCTACCGGCCTCCCGGGTCGACACCTGCATGGATACGTCCACCACGAACTTCTGTCCAAGGACATTCTCCTCCCTGTACACTCCGTGATGTGCAAATACCTCAAGTCCTTTTATATTGATACTGTCCATACCGCACCTCCGCTATATGTTATCTGGCACTCAGCATCGCATGCGTCATCTTGAGTGCTCTGTAGTTGCTCTTCACATCGTGTACTCTGAAGAAATCGCAGCCCTTCACAAGCCCAAGCACTGATGTGGCAACTGTTCCCTCCTCGCGCTCGGTCACCGGAAGATCAAGTGTAAGTCCTATCATCGACTTTCTCGACGTTCCGAGGAGTATCGGGAGATCCCATTTGTGGAGAAGCTCCAGATTGTTCATTAGAAGCAGATTCTGATGCAGATCCTTTGCAAATCCTATTCCCGGATCCACCATGATCTTGTCCCTGTCTATGCCTGCTGCCAGAGCCATGTTAACCGACTCATCCAGATCTGATACAACATCAGCCAGATAGTCTGTGTAATCTGTGTTCTCCCTGTTGTGCATGAGACAGCACGCCTTGTCATACTTCGCTATGACAGCTGCCATCTTCTCATCGTACTTCAGTCCCCATATATCGTTTATGAGATCTGCACCTGCATGTATACCCGCCTCAGCCACCGCAGACTTGTATGTGTCGAGTGATACTGCCACGTCGAAATCTCTCTTTATCGCCTCTATTATCGGTGCGGTCCTCTCTATCTCCTCCTCATCCGATATCTTTGTATATCCAGGTCTTGTGGACTCACCGCCAACATCTATTATCACAGCACCCTCAGCTATCATCTTCTCTGTGGTAAACAGAGCTGTGTCCATGGTGTTATGCTGTCCTCCATCCGAAAATGAATCCGGAGTCACATTCAGTATCCCCATCACATAAGGTTCTTTTCCACTCTCAAATGTCTTGTTTCCTATTATCATCCTTTTATCCTCCAGATATTAAATATCCGCACATGACGTGCGATCCCTTGGTACTTCCCTTAATATTTTATCCCTGTATTGCGTGCACTCTCCAGCCAGTAACACTGATCTGATGCCTCGCAGTCAAAACAGTTTCGAGACAGCTTATCCGCCTTATACAACACATATGCCAGTCCTTCCCGCTCAGCACCGTCTGTATTGTGTGAGCCTATGGCATCACATATCCGCGCATTCTCCTGCGTGGAAAATCCGCACTGCTCCAGTATCCTGCCCGCATACTCAACACTCAGCTCATGATGCTTCCTGCCGGTGCCTTCAGGATCTGCCCGTCCCACATCGTGAAGAAGTGCCGCGGCATATATGATCTCCCTGTCTATCGCATATCCCTGTTCGATATTCATTATATACGCTATCCTGGCAACATCCAGGCAGTGCTCAAGTCCATGCCGGCAGAATATCCTGTCGGTCTCCTTGTTCCGCACAGTCTCCATGAGACGTCTGTATTCATCGTTGTATATGATCCTGTCCACTCTGTCCATCTCTGTCTGCATCAGCTTTCTATATATCCTCCATGTTCCGCACGGTCTATGATCGGCCCAATAAATGACAGCGAGCCAAATACCATCACCACCGGATCCTGCCTGCCATCAGCCAGCGTCATCGCCAGCCTCACGGCATCGTCCACATCTTCCTGCTCATAGACTTCATCTATATATGTCCCTGCCAGCTTTTTCAGCTCATGCCTTGAAAGTGCTCTCGGGTTATCCGGCTCAACTGCTATGAACGCAGAAGCCCCCGGCATCATGATCCTGAGCATCTGCTCATAGTCTTTGTCCTTGAACACCCCACATATATATATGAGGTCTCTTCCGGCAAAATACTCATCTATGTTCTGTCTAAGTGCTCTCCAGCCTCCCGGATTGTGCGCGCCATCCACATACATGAGAGGTTTGTCCATAAGCTTCTGGAATCTTCCCTTCCAGAACGTCGCTTTAAGTCCTCTCCTTATGTCATCCTCAGTCAGCTCATATCCAAGCCTCATGAGAACATGTGCGGTCGCAGCCGCTGTGGCACTGTTATATATCTGATATATGCCCGGAACCTGAAGTTCGTATCTCTGTCTGCCATATATATATTCACTTCCATCAACAGACTCTCCGCATATCTCTATATCCTTCTCCCTGATAAGTACCGCCAAGTCCGATATATTATTCTGCTCACATGCCATATCCCACATATCCTCAAGCTCTGAGGCAAGCGGGTACGCCACACATGGGCAGTTCTTTTTCAATATTCCAAGCTTCTGTCTGTATATATCCCTCAGGGTATTCCCGAGGAAATGCATGTGATCCATGCTTATACTTGCTATTATCGTACAGACCGGGTGGCTGCACACATTTGTGGCATCCTCCAGGCCTCCCATTCCGGTCTCAAGCAGAAGGAAATCGACCTTTTTGTCGCAGAAATAACAGAACGCCACCGCTGTCTCCGTCTCAAACGATGTGGGCCTTCCCCAGCCGTCCGACACCATGTCATCCGCTGCATCTTTCACCGTCTCAAGATATACGGCAAAATCCTCCTCAGACATATATCCCTTATCTATCTGAAATCTCTCAAGATATGTAAATATCGTCGGAGATATATATCTTCCCACACTGTATCCTGCACTCTCAAGTATCTCGTCCAGAAATGCGCATATTGAACCTTTGCCATTTGTTCCTGCTATATGTATAACCGGGACTGCGTCCTGCGGATCGCCCAGCCTTCTCAGCAGCTCCTTTATACTGTCAAGCCCCAGAACGCTTCCCATGGTGTCCGTATATTCTATATAACTTCTTGCCTCTTCATAAGTCATGGCATATGTCCGTCCCTTCTCATCTGTGCCTGATAAGTGGTGCATTCTCATCTATAGGCAGCAGCTCATACCCATCATCCCGGAGTCTTTCAATGAGCATCGGCAGTGATTCCACCGTGGTGTGCCTCGACTCAAGATCATGCATCAATATGACCACATCGTCGTGCTGCAGTGCATCCTTCATGATATTGTCGACAAGCTGCTCCGGCGTGTAGCTGCCACACACGGCATCATTGTTCAGCGCATTCCAATCATAATATATAAGCCCCTCGGCATTCACATAGTCTATCAGGGTGTTCATATCCACTCTGGATACCGTATTTGAACTGCCACCCGGGAATCTGTAATATACACAATTTACACCTGTTACATCATACAATAAATTTCGCAATTCCTCAATATCTTCGGAGAAATCAGCAAGGCTTGCATATATTTTATCGTAATCATGGGTGTACGAATGAAGTCCCAGTGTATGTCCCCTGTCCACTATATCCCGGTAGTCATCATAGTAGCTCTCGTTGCGCCCCACGACAAAAAATGTTGCCTTCACATCGTATTTATCAAGGATATCCAGTATCTCCCCGGTGTTCCCGGATGGTCCATCGTCAAATGTGAGATACGCCCTCTTCGTTATCTCCGGCTCCGCATCAGACTCCGTTTCGTCCTTCTCCGGCTGCATCTCCCCGGTATCATTTGCCCCATCCACATCCGATGGTGTGCTCTCATCCGCCCCCAGGACATTTGCCTGCTGCCTGACCGGCCCTCCGGCAGTATAAAAGCCCCACCTCGACTGGCTGATTATGTAATAACAACAGAAAATTATGGCAAGAAATATGGCGACCGCCAGCATAATATACTGCCATCTGTCAGTCACCTCCTGCACATTGTCAATTTTTTTCAAATGATCCTCGCCGCCTATAGCATTTTTTCTATTATATTATTTTTTATTTTTAATTATGTGTCTATTTTTTATGCCATGAATATTTCTCAGATATACGGAGAATATAAATAGCAAATATTAAAAAAAGGAGAACATGTACAATGAAAAAATACTTTTTACTTGTGACGTGTATGACACTCACCATGATCCTCTTCTGTGGTTGTGGCAATTCAAACGGTGCTTCAAGCACTGGCTCATCTTCAGCAGCCAGCACCCAGACAACATCTGAGGCTCAGAATGGTAACAGCTCTGAGGGAAACAGCACCGACTCATCTGACAAAGGCGTTGTAGGCGGAGCAGCCGACGCTGTAAAGGATGTCGCTGACGGCGTGGCCGATGGTGTAAAGGATGTCGCTGACGGCGTGGGAAACACCGTGTCAGGCATCTTCGGTTCATTCGATGATGCCCAGGACTGGTTCATGGATCAGCTTCCCGCAGGTGACGGAAGATTCGAGGTTGCCAACAGTGACAAGGATCTCACAGAATTTTCCGGTGGAAAAACAGGCTACCACATCGAGCTCCACGACAACAATAAAGAGGGCGACACCAAGGTCGGTGATTTCTATATCGACTCCAGCGATGGCAAGGTGTACAGATCCGATGAGCACGGGAAGACATTTGCAGAGTATGATTTCTCTGATTATAAATAGATGAAATATCCCGCATGAAAAAACAAGCGGCACGGAGGTATCTGAAAACCTCCATGCCGCTTTATTCTATGTTCTTATTCTGCCACATCCGCTGCATCATCAGCTTCAGTAACAGTCACTTGTTCGTCTTCACCCTTCTTGTCTGAGCTCAGCATCTCTCCTGTGAGCGGATTGATCTTGACTCCCATCTCCGACGCAATGAGATTGTACATGTCAAACTCTCTGTCTCTGGCAGCCTTCTTTCTGGCCTTTACGCCCCTGGATCTGACCAGCTCCACTATTCCGAATCCGATCATCAGTATGCCGAAGAATATGAAGCCCGCCATATTTTTTGAAAAAAATGCATGAGCCACACTTATTGCGCCTATTCCGATCATCACGATACCCATAACGAAATTGAACATATATGCTTTACCGCCTTTCACCAATCATCTGTTTACAAACGCATCTATGCCCGCCTTCTCGAGCATTCTGTCGTATTGCTCATACATATACTGGACACTGTTCTCAAGAAGATGATAGTGCATTATGTATGGAACAAGCAGCACCATGAATGCAAGTGCAAGTATCAGCAGCGATATATTGGCCGTCACGACAAATGTTATACATGTTGCAACCGTCAATACGGCAAACAATACCAGCACTATGAGGTGGATAAGTCTCTCATGCATGAAAAATCCTACCTGCGTGAGATGTCTCTCTGCCTCCCGTGCAAAGTCCACATCATTCCTCTTTAAAAGCTCATCAATATATGCTATATACCGGCGTATCCTCTTTGCCATCTGCCGCATCTTCCTTTCCTGATCCCTGCCGAACCGTCAGGCTAGTTCATCACCTTGTTCATAAAGTGCTCCCACTGTGCGATCACCTTATCATAGTAAAAACTCAGAACATAGGATTCCTCATCCACATCTATTATCATCTGATAGCATTTTCTGTCAGCATTCTCCGAAGACTTGAGCATCTCCTTTGGCTGGCCCGAATAAAATACAACCTTGCCCTCAAAGCTCTTCAGCACATCCTCATAGTCCGCCCTGTCCACAGGCTTATCCGGTACTGACTCCTGGAGGACATCGTTCGCATCGTAATACTTATGGCCCTCGAGCAGAAGTGCCTCGATCTCAGGCTCAGTGAATCTGACCTGCATATCACTGGCATATCTGTCAGTATAGAGCTCATTTGCAGAGTTGTCCTCTCTGACTACCGCGCCGTCAAATTCAAATTCCAGGATTCCCTGCTTCTCCGAATATATACATCTGATCAGAGTCGCATCCCTGAAAGAGAGCGTCTCGATCTCATCTACACTCTTGTACTTCATATCTGTATCTCCAACTAGTCCATTGCCTTCTTGATGGCCGCAAGAAGCTCATCGTATGTCTCAAATGCCTCAAGATCAGGATTATCCGCCTTGATCTGATCTGTGCTCTTGAACAGGAAGCCTGCCTTGCTCGCATAGATCATTCCCAGATCGTTGTGGCTGTCACCGCTTGCTATAGTGTCGTAGCCGATTGACTGCAGAGCCTTGACTGTTGTGAGCTTCGACTGTGGGCATCTCATCTTGAAGCCTGTGATCTCACCGTCATCTGCAACGATCAGCTCATTACAGAATATTGTAGGATAACCGAGCTTCTTCATGAGAGGGCCTGCAAACTGTGAAAATGTATCGCTTATGATTATCACCTGTCCTATGGATCTCAGCTCATCCAGAAACTCCTTTGCTCCAGGGATAGGATCTATCTTTGCTATAGTCTCCTGTATCTCCTTGAGTCCAAGTCCGTGCTCCTTAAGTATACCAAGTCTCCAGTTCATGAGCTTATCGTAGTCAGGCTCATCCCTTGTTGTTCTCTTAAGCTCAGGTATTCCGCTTGCCTCCGCAAATGCGATCCAAATCTCAGGCACCAGTACTCCCTCTAAATCAAGACATGTTATATACATATTATATTATCCTCCGTTCTTATAAATAGTGTGAATTAATGCATGTCATACTCCTCCCGTTTCTGACCACACAGATGCATTATAGCACAGTATCACGCAGACTAACAATCACTACTTTCAGGCATTTGCCCAGACTTCTTCCATCTGTCCAGAGCGTATCCATAATCCCGGATTATCATGTCGAGCTGCACCCTTTCCGTCACTCTCATGTGGCTTCCCTTCAGGTATACTCCGTCCATGAAACCGGTCCGTATCGTCATTCCGCACTCACCTCTCATCGCAGCCGGTCTCTTCACCACACTTGCACCCGCCGCCTTCTGAAGCTCTTCGTACCTTTCATAATTCTTCTGCCATGCCCTCATATAGGTCTCAACTTTCCTTCCCGGAATATTGACCCTCACTCCACCATAGCGTCCATCCGGCCCCGGGAAGAAATACTCTATCCTGAAGTCATTCTCACTTATTATTAGCGTACCGCCGCTCGCCAGCTCTTCTCTGCACGTTCTTCCCATAACTTATCCTCACACATTCCTGAGACTTTCAAATGTATTGTAAATGTTCAGCAAGCCATATCCCCACTCGGGATTCGGATACTGCCTGATCTCCAAAAGCCCGCCCGAACTTCCCGGTCTCACCGCTCCCCTTATCAGGTAGCCCCTTATCTGGTTGCCGTTTATATTCCTTATCATCTTTCTCCCATACGACCACTCAAGCATGATGGCACTGCAGCCCGCAGTGTATGAAGCCGCCACTGAGGTGCCGCTTCTTATAACCGTCTCCCCGCTGGCTCCTTCTCCCCTTATATTCACTCCGGGAGCGAGAAGATCCGGTTTCACCCTGCCGTCCGCCGTATAGCCTCTGCTGTTGTCTATATACAGATTACCATTTGAGTGATCATATGCGCAAGTGCATATCGCAGTCTCCGCCACCGCCGGGCTGGTTATGGTCACCCCCGGATCACTTGACACAAATCTCGTCCCCGGGGATACAAAGCTGCTTATGGGCAGCCACGCGTTAAAGCTGAGCTCCGTGGTTCCAACACCGTACACCCTTATCCGCCATATACCATTTGCCGGGGTTATAAATCTGAGCATGATGAGCTCCTGCCCAGCAGAATCCTCTATGAGAAAATAGTCGACATATATCATCCCACCTCCAAATATCGGACGGATGATCGAGCTCCTGTCATACCTCGGCGATATCCTCTCTATAAATTCCCCGCCGGGAATCTCTATGGCCACCGAGTAGGTATTGGTGGACTTACCCCATATCTCAAGTGTAAAGCTGTTGCGATCTGCCACATCGATCTCAACGACATCGTATGCCCCTGTGACGATTCCGGAATAATGATGTCCTGCTCTCCCCTCGTTGCCACCGGCAGCAGACACCGCAAGCCCCTGAAGCTCTCCTATGTTGTTTATATATTTGTCAAGTGCTTCCGCCCCCGTATGGCTTCCACTGTTGGTCCCAAGCGTCACGAGTATGCTCATAGGCATGCGCAGCTTTTTCTGCTGCTCAAGCAGATATGCTATCGCTGTCATTATGTCAACCTCACTGTACGCATTTGCATCCGATGGAATACCATAAAAACTGCGTAGATTCTGCTTTGCCTGCTTTAACTTCACCACCACCAGGTCTGCCGACGGAGCCACACTCACAGCCGTTCCCGCGCAGAAGCTTCCATGCCCGGTGGTATCCGTCAATATCCTTTGTCTCTCATCCACAGCAGCCTGTATCTCCTCCGTGCTATACTCCCTGCCGTAGCCGTATGATGCGTTGTCAGCCTCCTCCACAGTCTGATCCCACGCCGCAAGTATCTTTGTCTTACCCCCATCCCGCACAAATGAACTGCCAAATATATCGATCCCCGTATCAACGATGCCAAGCAGTATCCCCTTTCCGGTGAGTCCGAGTATATTTTCCTGCTGGATATTGATAACCCCTATAGCCTCAAGAGCTCCCACGTCGTCCATCAGGCCGTACACTTTGGGGAAAAGATTGTACTCAAGCCTTGAAAAACTCTCCATATACCCGGCCGGAAACGGCTGATATGCCACCGCATATCTGTCGTCTATTATGTTGAGCCCGTATGGCTGATACAGATCCATCAGAGCTTCCCTGTCTCCGTTGTATTCTATTATATATTCCACATAATCCTCTGAGTAAGCAGCATCTGATATCACCGCACATCCCTCCAGGGGCAATCTATATAGTATATGCAGCAAATTCCGAATCTTTACACAAAAATACCGCAGCACGGAAATTTCTCCGGCTGCGGTATGTCTCCATCTGTACATTATATGTACCGGCTATATTCTATTTTATTGTTTTGTATCAATATACTTCTGAACCTGCTGCTTCAGGATATTGAACTGGCATGGACCTGTCTCGAGAACGACTGTATTGAACTCCTTCAGGTCAAACTTTGATCCAAGCTGTTCCTCAGCATAATCCCTGATCTCCTGCATCTCATAGAAGCCTGTTGAATAACTCTGGTATACGGCAGGATCACCTATCATGGTAGTATACAGATCGTCGGCAGCATCGCCGTTGAATCCCTTTTCATTCAGGTAATCTTTTGCTTCCTGCAGTGACCAGCCCTCATAGTTGATTCCTATATCGATCCTTCCACTTATGAGATAATTGATCTCATCGTTTAACCTGTACAGTTTTGCAACGGTGTCCGAATCAGATGCCCCATCAAATGTGTAATAGTTTATGGCATCATAGCACGCATACATTGCCCAGCCCTCCTTGTATCCAAGGAAGCTTAATATGGTACGTACCGGTTCAGGATCTGTTGACATGTAGTATGCATTCTGCAGCATGTGTCCCGGATATCCCTCATGGGCAAGTGTGGTCCACATACCATCCGTATGTTTGCCATTTACCCTGATAAGGTTGTTGTCCTGGTCATCGATCGCAGGTGACATATAGTATGCCAGCGTATTCTCCTGAATATCCTCAAGGCTCTTATCAAGCTTCTTCGCCTGATACTTTATCTCTCCAAAGTCTGGGTAGTTCTTGGTGGCTGTATTCATGAGTATATCTATTATTTCTGAAGGCTCCTTTGAGTCACTGTCTCCAAAGAGGTCATCGTAGTGCTCCACAAAATATTCATATGAATCGTACTGTGTCATGGCTATGGAATACAGATCTGTCATGAGATCTGACAGGTTGTCATCCAGCATCTGTGCCACTTCCTCAGGTGTCTTATCAGTTCCCGCAGCGTCCTTCAAAAGGTAAGCGTAATACTCTTTACCACCTTCATAGCCACACACACCACCCTGATTCTTACCGGTTCCCTTGAGCGATGACAGCACATCTATAACATCCTCATATGCAGGTATAAGACTTTCCGCAACGGCCTTCTTATTCTGTTCCTCAAAGTCCGCTATCTCGTCCGCAGTCAGGAAGTCCAGCGCCTCGATGTTATCGTTGAACACCTGTATCATGAAGTGATTGTCCTTGTCCTTGATGAAGTCTTCGCACTGCTCGATGACCTTATCGCACACGGCATCACTCATAAAATATCCCTTCTCGGACTTTGTCTTCTCAAACTCTAGATTGTCATCAAAATAATCCCTTACCATTCCAAGCACCTGAAGATATCTCTCCACATCACCCTTGTCGTCAAAACGGTAGTCTGTGAAATATGTGGATATATTCGA
Source organism: Coprococcus sp. RTP21428st1_C9_RTP21428_210409 (assembly GCF_040227395.1). NCBI lineage: Bacteria > Bacillati > Bacillota > Clostridia > Lachnospirales > Lachnospiraceae > Coprococcus > Coprococcus sp. RTP21428st1_C9_RTP21428_210409. The sequence continues at coordinate 371 of NZ_JBEHVV010000087.1, read as the reverse complement.
CTGCAGTCCCTTCATAGGTGAGAACGGCTCGCTGAGGTATATGTTCAGATAACCCTCTGACTCCGTCTCCAGATACTGATTAAGTATATCGTATGTGAGCTGCTGGCTCTCCGTGAGATCGTCCCTGTCAAATGACTTGAGCTTGTCAAAGGACTCATCAAACTCAGCCTTACGTTTTTTGATTCCCTCATCGCTCATATCCGAATCGCCCAGAGATACCTCCGGCTCAGGAATACCAAGGGCATCCCCATCCTTTATCTCATAGTTGTACGAGAGTGTGTCCGATGTCACACTGTCCACATACTCATCGTGCAGATATTCCTCGAACTCCTTCTGCACCTTTGTGTAGTCGTCCGCATTATCCTTTATTG